>JAZNFU010000410.1:0-3829 GCA_045576135.1 Eubacteriales bacterium | reverse complement strand
TACAACGATTTCGCGTGCTCCGAAGAACCTTCCGTCAAGCGTATATTCAACGTTTTCCTTGGTGTAAAGCTTGGTGTAAAAGGCGTTGATTGCCGTGCTGTTTTTGCTTGCAAGAATTGCCTCCCTCTCGGCACTTGCCTTTTCGTATATTGCTATTGCAAGAGGAACTAATCTTTGAAGAGTTGCCTCGTCCTCGGTGGTGGATATTATTTGCATTATCTCGTCAAAGCGGTCGAGCCAAGAGTCAAGATCGGCGAACACATCATCCATTCCGCCAAAAGAAATCGCGCCGTTGTTGAGTGCGTTTTCATAGAGCGGAGCATATGCCTTGTATGCCGTACCGAGATATTTGTCAAAGGCATCACGCTCGGCATCTGTAAGCACGTTGTCATATGCATTCTTAATATCGCTCATATAGCTCTTAAAGCTGTCAATCGCATCACTTTTCTCACCAACAAGGGAGAGATTTTCAGCTGCGAGAAGCATCTTTCGTAAGAGGGGTGCAACCGCCTCGGGAAGTACTTCCTCGTAATGAAGTGCTATCAAATATACAAGCCTTGAGTAAACCGTCTTTTCGTAATCCAAAATCATTATGGTACCCATGGAGGTATCATAAAGGAAGTTCATCGACGAAAGGAAGGCGTGCAGCTCTGCAGGGGAGAGTGCCATAAGGCTGTTGAATATTTTTTCAATATCCTCACCGTAAGGGGTAATATCGTCTGGTGTGTTAAAAAGTCCGCTGTTAAGGAGCGCGATATATTCGTTCCACAGCAGAACAACTCGCTCGTAGTCAAGCGCCTCGCCCATCTGGAATATGTAGCCAAAGGTAGAGCCTCTTAAAAAGTTAGCTACAAGATACTCACAACCGACAAGCTTATAAATCTCACGGCTTAATTCGTCACCCTCGGAAAGAACCTTTTCAGAAATTTCAAGCACTCTTGAGTAGTTATACATAAAGGTTGAGGTATCGTAAAGGTATGCACCGGAGTTTACGTTATATTCCATAAGCTGCTCCTGGTAAAGAGCCTCAATATATGCATTGTACCATTCGCCAAGTATGCCGGGTGCAGGAACTTTGCCCCAAAGCAATTCCACAATTTCTTCCTTGCCGTTTTCTCTATGATGGAAATAGTAGGTGTAGATTATTTCAAAATAATCGTCGTTAGTTCTCCAAGAGGAAACGGTGTAGTAGATGGGGGTGTAAGTCGCGCCCTTGTATTTGCTCATTATAATATCGGTAGCGGCGAAGGTGATGTCTTCCTCGTAGAGAGGAAGGGACTCTACCGTCCAGTTATCCGGAATATTTTCAAGGTTTTTGTAAACGTCAATCATATGCTCGAAAAGTGATATGATTTCGCCAACCGTCTCGTCCGAGTGCGTTCTCAAATAATCACCGACGGTTATCTTGCCCTTAATCGTCTCGGATGCAAAATTCTCAAGGATTTGGCGCGCAAGGGTTGCGTAAACGTTGTAGGGGTCGTTCTTGTTGCCAAGGCGCTCTACCGCGTTTACCATATCCGCAAGCTCGTCCGCAACGACGGTTATGTAACCGTTTGAATCGATTGTAAACGCATTCGAGAAGGAGTTACCCTCTATCGTGTAAAGCGTGTTAACAACGACTACCGCGGGGCGCAGGCAGGTGATAACGTCCTCATAATCGAGCAGCTTCTTCTCCGAGTCGGAGAGCTTGAAATACGCCATTATAGCCTCGACTGCCGCATTTCCGTCTGCTTCGGGAATCTCGGGGTTGTCTGCGCTCCAGTCAATCTTTGAGAGAAGCTTTGCGGTGTCTTGAATGATAAATATCTCGCTGTAAGAAACCGTAATATCAAAGCTGAAGGTCTCGCCCGCGTAGGTAAAGCTTACCGTCTGGGTAAGAGGCGTATCTATGTTGTCCGTGGTCGCGAGCGAGGGGTCAAAGCCCGTTATGCTTGCGGCACTAAGGTCAACGTATTTTGAAAAGCTCGAGTTTTTTGAGGTAACGTTGAAATATCCGCCGAGAAGGTCTATTTTGTCCTCGTGGCTCTTGTAGGAGTTCTTGGTGGGCGCCTTGAAATTAACTCCCGCTACCTCGTGTACGGTAACGGTAAAGCTCTTTTCGTAGGATTTACTGCCGACGGTGTAAACCGCGGTAACCTCCGCGGCACCCGCCTTTGAGAAATCATACGGCTTGAAGCTTACGTTATCGTTATTGAAATTGTAGGTGTTGTAGTCTCGGCTTCCGCCGCCCTTTGCTACTCTTATTTTGCCTTTCGAGAAATCAAGCTTCTCGCCGACAAAATAATTTTCCTCGTAGCCCTCAACGATAAGGCGCGGGATAACCTCTACCTCTACGGTCGCGGTCTTGCCGTCATACGTCAGGGTAACGTTCTGCTTTCCGATGGTATCCTTATTATATCCCGAAACAGATACGCTGCCGTCCGTCATGGGCACGTAGTTGTTATCGCCCTTTTTCGTCGTTACGGTTATAACGCCGTCCTCGAGGTCAAGCTCCTCTCCCTCGACGTAAACCGTCTTGGGAAGGTTTTTCGTCTCAACGAAGATGCTCTCTGCTGCCGCGTTTGTGCAGCCGAAAAGCACGCACACGGTGAGCGCGAGGATTAAAAGGGGAGCAAAAACCGAAATTAGTTTTTTAAATCCGTTCATAATCTTTCCTTATTAATTAGTTTGGTCGGTAGCCTGCGTATCGGCGGTATTATCCTCGATAACCGCCTCGCGCCAAATAGAGTATAGCCTCGTACCGTCGGGCGCGCCCGTTACGGCAGAGCCTGTATATTGCGCCTCGGTAGCCGAGGGGCTTTGAGACCAACCTAAAAATTCGTATCCGTCACGCACCTGCAAAAATTCTGCAAGAGGCGCGGCTTCATTTTGAATTACACCGACTGTAAACGATACCACGTAGCTTCCGTCCGAGGATAACTCACAGCCGTATATTACGGGGCGGTAGGAGCCGTTAAATCTCGCGTTCCACTCGTAATTTTCGCTATTGATTTCGTCGAGGGTTGCCTCGCAGAATATCGTAGCCTTGTTCATTCCGTAAAAGGCGTATTTGCCAATGGACGTAACGCTTTTCGGTATAACGAGGGCGTCAACGCCGCTCATTCCGCGAAGCGCGTAATTGCCGATGGATACGAGCGTTTTCGGAAGGGTAAATTTCTCAAGAGAGGAGCAACCGTAGAAGCTGTTGTTTCCGATGCTCTCGGTATAAGCGCCGAGCTTAAGACTCGTAAGAGCCTCGCAACCGCGGAAAGCGTAATTGCCGATAGCGGTCACGTTGTCGGGTATCGCCGCGCTCTCAAGCGAGATACATTTATAGAAGGTGTATTCGGGCAGGGAGGTAAGTCCCGTGCCGATGGTTACCGTCTTGAGTCCCTCGCACTTGTAGAAGGCGTGAGAGCCGAGGTAGGTAACGCTATTTGGAATGGTTATATCAAATATTCCTGCACAATTCTGGAATGCGCGCGAGCCGATGCTCTCAACTCCCTCGTTGATAATAACCTCTTTGGTAAGAGGGTCGAAATTCGTATCTCCGTTGGGGTAGAGCTGGCTTCTGCCGAGGTTTTGGCAATTTGCAAAGGCGTAATCGCCGATAGTCTTAACGCTCTTCGGGATAACGAGACCGACCATAAAGTTGCATCCGTTAAACGCCGAGCGTCCGATATTTTCGGTGCCCTCGGGGATTGCGGTAACACCCTCGTCTCCAAACCAAGCCATTCCGCACTGATAAAAGGCGTAATCGCCGATTGATTTAAGATTTTGGGGTAGCTTTATCGCGCTGACGTTGAGCTGATAAGAGAATGCCGAGCGGCCGATATACTCTACCGAGTCG
>JAZNFU010000409.1:0-2858 GCA_045576135.1 Eubacteriales bacterium | reverse complement strand
TTCTTTGAATGCTCGCATTTTTTCACATTCAAAGTGCAAAAACGGCAGCAAGGTGAAAAATTATTAAAATCAAGTCTTTTACGGTATCGTTTCTTTGTTTTCTTATATTTTGAGCGCGTTTTTGAGTTTTTAGGCAAATGTGAGCAAAAAAATCAAAGTGTCGCACAGCTCCAAACGACGCGTATGCGCTTTGAAGAAAAAGTGAACATCCAACCCCAAATGTCAAAATCGTTCAAGCTTTCGTAAATATTCACATAGATATTCGGGGCGTTATATTGTATAATTCAAGGTAGCTTGCGTAGTGTTTTTTTGCGCGCCCGCATATATTTTGGGGAGAACGTATGGAAAAGAAATATTACATAACGGCAGACGGTGGCGGCAGTAAGCTTCACGCCGTTCTTTACGACGAGAGCTTCAACGTCATAAACACGGTAAAGACCACCGGCACGAATATGAATTTTATGCCAAGAGAGCTTGTCAGAAAAAACTTTACGACCGTGCTTGACACCTTTCTTTTGGGCGAGGTCAAAAAAATTGAGCGCATGGACCTCTGTCTTGTCACCGAGCAACCGTTCATAAAAGAGATTATCGACGAATACGACAAGAATATTGAGGTAGCTTTTCATATGGAAACCCCTTCCTCGCTTGCGACGGCGCTGACGGAAACCGCAACAACCGTTCTTTCGGGCACCGGCTCCGGAGCATCGCATATCAAGAATGGGCAAAGACTCGTTGGTATCGGCGGCTGGGGCAGTCTTCTCGGCGACGAGGGCAGCGGATACGATATAGGTCTTGGGGCACTCAAGGCAGCTATATACTCTTACGACGGTAGAGGTAAAAAAACGCTTCTTGAGGATTTAGTACGCAAAAAATACGACCTTGGCGATTACTATTTCGGATTGGTGCACACGCTTATAAAATCCGAAAACACGAGAGGCGAGGTAGCTTCCTGCGCTATGCTTGCATCAGAAGCGGCAAGACTCGGTGACGAGGTGGCTATCGAAATTTTCAACGGGGCAGCAGAATCACTATTTCACATATTCAAGACGCTGTGCGAGAAGTATCCCGATTACTATTCGGGAAAGGTTGTAGCAATCGGCGGCGCTTGGAAGGGCTACGGCGGAATGTTCGAGCGTTTTTGCGAGCTTGTAAAGAAATTCTATCCCGACGCTACGGTAACGAGGCCGATATACGATGCCGCCGTTGGTCCGATGGTAAGAAGACTCTTCGCGGAAGGCTATGACGTCAGCGAGATAAAAAATAAAATTTCGAGCGGTTTTTCATCGCTTCTTTATAAATACGAATGAGGTTTGTATGAGTATCATCGACAGTTATTTTGAAAGAATAGACGCCATAATGCGCGAAGCATATGAAAAAGAAAAGGATAATATGGAAGCGGCGGCGCGCCTTATCGCAGACGCTAACGAAAGAGGCAACTCGGTATTTGCATTCGGCTGCAATCACGCAGGGCTTTTGGCGCTTGAGCTGTTTTATCGCACGGGAGGTATGGTTACGGTAAATCCCATAAGAGCACCCGGAATGATGCTTGAGGTGTCGCCCATAACTATGTCAAGCGAGCTTGAACGCATCGAGGGCTACGGAAAAATAATTCTCGGCGGTGAAAAGTGCCGTGCGGGTGACGTTATAATCATTCACTCGGTTTCGGGTAGAAACGCGGTTACCGTCGATATGGCAATCGCCGCTAAGGAAAAAGGAATGAGCGTTATCGTTCTTACAAATATGAATACCGCCGGCACGGTTAAATCAAGGCATCCGTCAGGAAAAATGCTTCACGATTTCGCAGACGTCCTTATTGACAACCACGGTGATCTTGGCGACGCGGCCGTTTCACTTCCCGGCTTTAATCAAAAGCTCGCCTCCTCGTCGACGGTTATCGGAGCGGCGATACTCAACGCAGTCACCGCAAGAGCTTCCGAGCTGTTATCCGAGCGCGGTATTGAGCCACCGGTATTTATGAGCGGAAACATTGACGGCGGCGACGAATACAACAGAGCCGTTATCGAAAAGCACAAGGGCAATATTTTCTATATGTAACCGACGGGGGTTTTAATATGCTTTTAGACAGATATCAGGAAGAGATTTACAAGGTGCTCGACTCGGTCAGGTCAACGCAAAGAGAAGCTATTACGGAAGCCGGAAGGCTCGTTGCGAAAGCCGTTATCGAGGGCGGAAAAATACATCTTGCAGGAATCGTCCACGGAGTTGAAAAGGACCTTTTATACCGTGGGGGCGGCCCTATATTCTACAAGGCGTACAAAGAAGGCGAAACCGAAATCAAAGCGGGCGACCTTATATTCGTGAGCTCGGTTTCGGGAAGAACGAAGAAGGTCGTTGAGCTTGCCTACGAATGTATGCAAAAGGGTGCTTACGTTATAGCACTGACAAGCCTTACCTATGCGGCAACGCTGCCGCCTGTTCACGAGTGCGGAAAGAAGCTGCACGAATTTGTCACGCTCGCCATAGACAACTGCGCTCCGGCGGCAGAGGCTATACTCAAGGTCGACGGAATAGATGCCCCGTTTGCCGCTTGTTCGGGAATGAGCTCCACCTTTATTATGTGGAGTCTTACCTCGGTGGCTGTAGAGGAAATGTTGAATTCGGGATACACCCCGGGTATTCTTAAAAGCGCAAAAGCGCCCGGCGGAAACGACTACAACAAGACTGTAATCGAACCGCATTACGAAAAATTCGGTTGGTGAAAAATTGCTAATTTTTATTTAAAAACGGCGTTTTGCAATCAAAAAGCCAATTATAGTTGTCAAAAAAGAAAAATTCAGCCTTAAACCGTCTGAATTTTGGATAAAGAAAATGGGGCTGTCGCATTTAGGCAGAACCAA
>JAZNFU010000408.1:0-3633 GCA_045576135.1 Eubacteriales bacterium | reverse complement strand
ATTGCCTGGAAGGTTCTTTTTGCGGGATGCGGACCGTTTTCTCTTGCTTTTTTCGGTATAGCTCCCTTTATTATATCAACGAGCTGATATGTAGTCTGTATGGGGGCTTGAGCACGGCTTTTGCATATTTCGTACGCAATTTTCGGTGCGAAGCGCTCCTCGCCGTATTCGTATATGATTTTTTTCAGCGACTCCTCCGAATATCCGTTTACGATATCGTATGCGGAAAGAGTAGAGTCTGTATCCATTCTCATATCAAGCACGGCGTCGTGCATATAGCTGAAGCCGCGGTCGGGGGTATCAAATTGATACGAGCTGCATCCTAGGTCGGCAAGAACACCGCCGAGATTATCTATGTTATATTCTCTAATTACACTATCTATATTAGAAAAATTATCATTTACAAAGGTAACTCTGTCAAGATAATCCCGAAGGCGCTCACGCGCCGCGTTAATAGCCGTTTTATCCTTGTCAAAGGCGATGAGCCTTGAGTTTTTACCCATTTTTTTAGCGATTTCAAGCGAATGACCGCCGCCGCCCGCCGTACAGTCGATGTAGGTGTAACCGTCGCGAATGTTCAAGGCTTCGATACACTCGTGCAGCAGCACCGACGTATGTGAAAAAATTGTATCGGGCATTTTTGTTTCCTCTTAATTATATGTATAGTTTGAAAAAGAGGCGATAAGGGAAGTATTACAAGCCGTACTGCTGCATAATCTCGCGCATCTTGGCGTAATCTCTGTTTTTCTCTCTTTCGTTCCAGATTTCCTCGGACCAAACGCGTATCTGCTTGCCGGCTCCGACGAATACGACGTTTTTTTCGATTCCCGCGTGGCGCATAAGCCTTTCGTCGAGAATAATTCTTCCGCTGGCGTCGGGCGTGCATTTCTGTGCCGCACCGAGAATGAAGTCCTGGATTTCTTCTGCAACGGACTCGGGCAGCTTTTCTATCTTTTCAACGTAGCTCTGCCAGTCCTCTGCGGTATATATGGAGAGGTACTGTCCGAATTTTCTCGTGATGTAGAATTCATCGCCGAGGTCGTCACGGAACTTAGCGGGAATAAATACACGCTTTTTAGAGTCTAAGCTGTACGGATAAGAACCGACAAACGACATATTCGCCCCTCCTTTTTCAAAAAATGTATCGTTTAGGATTCAAAGCGGGCGTTTTTAGGCAAAAATGCTCACTTTTAGCCACTTTGCCCCACTTTGTTACTATTATAATACATATTTTTTGATTTTGCAATAGTTTTTGTGAAAAAAATCAAATTTTTTTAAAAATTCAAAAATGTTTGGTAAGAAATTAAAAAAACGCTTCCATTCTCGAGAAAAATGTGCTAAAATTAAAGCAAAGCTTTGAATTTTACGATTAACGGAGGAGCCTATGTCGATATTTGGAAGGCTTTTTAAGAGTAAGGACCAGAATTCTTACCGATTTAAGCTTGACAGGGCGAGAGAGCTTCACGGTCAGGTTGTCAAATACGTTACTGAAAACAGAAACGGGAACGAGGACGTCGTCGGACGCGGCGGAAGTATGGCGATTCACGACGGAAAATTTATCGTAGACAGCTCTGGAGAGCGACTTTTTATGTGTGAAATAGCCGAGCTTGAAGCGAGCTACCTTATGAGCGGTGACGGTGTTATAATAACCGGTCCGAATTTGCTTGAGAATGGAAAAATTCGTACGATTACCGTTCATTTCGTTTATTATCGGAAATAATTGTTTACAATTTAGGAGCTTTTGTCTTGGATAACAGTAAAAAAACCGTCGCGGCGGTTATACTCACCGCGGGTATCGGCTCTCGTATGGGAACGCCGATTACGAAGCAAAAAATGAATATTTTTGGCGTGTCCGTACTAAGAAGATGCGTTGTTCCGTTCGTGAATTCGAAAATCATTTCCAAAATCGTAGTGGTATGCCGTGAGAGTGAGCTTGAGTTTGCAAAATCCGAGCTTTCCGACCTTTGCGGCAAGACTATTCGCTACACCGTCGGCGGCGCGACTCGCCGCGAGTCAGCCGAGCGGGGATTTTCGCTCGTGTGTAACGGATGCGATTTCGTCGCGATACACGACGGTGCAAGATGCCTCGTCAGCGAAAGAATTATTGACGAGGTGTGCGGTGCGGCGATAAAACACGGCTGTGCTACGGCGGCGACGAAAATCACGGATACCGTCAAGCTTTCGGAGGGTGGATATACCGTATCTACCGTTGACAGAGAAAAGCTTTACGCCGTGCAAACGCCGCAGGTGTTTAGCTCTGAGCTTTATCGGCGCGCAATTGATGCGACGCGGGATATCCCGGTCACCGACGATAATATGATGGTTGAGGCGCTCGGTGTCGGAGTACGGCTCGTGGAGTGCGGTAAGGACAATATAAAAATAACGACACCGGACGATATACTTTTCGCTGAATGTATTTTAAATAAAAGGGGTGAGTGCGGTGGCTGATATCAGAGTTGGGCACGGATATGACGTGCATAGGCTCACGGTCGGCAGAAAAATGATAATCGGCGGTGTTGAAATACCGTCGGACGTTGGATTTCTCGGTCACTCGGATGCCGACCTTTTGCTCCACGCTATAATGGACGCAATGCTCGGTGCCGTGGCACTTGGGGATATCGGACGCCATTTTCCCGACACGGATGAAAAATATCGGGGCGTATCGAGTATGCACCTTTTGGTGCTCGTTAAAAAAATGCTCGCCGAGCGTGGATATACCGTGTCAAACGTCGACGCAACGCTCGTTATGCAAAGACCGAAAATTGCAGGGTACGTTCGGCGTATGGTTTCGAATATTGCCTTTGCGCTTGAGATTGATGAGGACAGAGTCAACGTAAAAGCAACGACTGAGGAGCACCTCGGATTTACCGGATGCGGTGACGGTGCGGCGGCACACGCGGTAGTGCTCGTTGAAAAAGCATAATTTCTAGCGCGAAAATATTTTAAAGCACAAAGACAGCTTTTTTGAAGCTATATATTAACAGAAAAAGGCTGCCGCAAATTTTCATTTGCAACAGCCAAATTAAACATTGAAAATGCGGCGTATTCGCTCAAACGTCCTGTACTTTAATGTCGGCGCCGCAGAACAATGCGAGGTATCCCTCTTTGATATCTTATGTAAAAAATTAGTTAATGTCACTTAAACGTTCAAATAGAACCTACAACAATTTTATTAATACACGAAAGGTACTTAAAATGATTAAGATTTCTCCCTCGATGCTCGCTTGCGATTTTTCCAAAGTAGGCGAGGAATTTAACAGCATAAAGGCTGCCGGTGCGGATATGGCGCACCTTGACGTTATGGACGGTATGTTCGTCACGAATATATCCTTCGGTCTTTCGGTCATCGAGTCTATAAGAAAGTGCACCGATATGGTATTCGACGTGCATCTTATGATAGATAAGCCTGAGCGCTACGTTGAAAGATTTATAAAAGCGGGTGCGGATATACTCACCTTCCACGTTGAAGCAACCGAAAAGTCTGAGGAAATTTTGAAAACCATAAGAGCACTCGGCTGTAAATCCGCGATTTCCATAAAGCCGAATACTCCCGCCGAGGCGATATTCGATTATCTGCCGCTTTGCGATATGGTTCTCGTTATGACGGTTGAGCCGGGCTACGGTGGACAGGCG
>JAZNFU010000407.1:0-11165 GCA_045576135.1 Eubacteriales bacterium | reverse complement strand
CGAGGCATATTTTTGCTGCCACGAGCTGCAGCTTGGCTTTTTGAAGCTTTTACACGGCACACCGCTGCGGCAAAATGCCGCCGACTTCGGCGCGGTCTTTATGCAAAAGCCGCCCTACACGGTATTGAAAACAGGCTGCCTTTCCTTTGAGGAAATGTCGCTTTTACACGCGGAGCATTCCGACGGTGCTGTCGGATTTTTCGAGTCGGTGCTGCTTGACGGCGTTATTGACACGCTGTGGCTCATACCCTTCCTTTTTTTAACCTATCTTCTGATGGAATTTATAGAGCATCGCGCTGCCGATAAATTCTTTGGATTTGCAAAGCGTGCGGGCAAGGTCGGACCCATTTTCGGTTCGCTCCTCGGTGTCGTGCCGCAATGCGGAATTTCCGCGAGTGCCGCAAGCCTTTATACCGGCAGAGTTATTACGATGGGCACGCTCGTCGCCGTGTTTTTATCCACCTCTGACGAGATGATTCCGATTCTTATCGGTGGGCATATATCTCCCGTGACGGTAATAGTAATTCTTTGCTATAAGGCTGCGGTGGCGATGATTGCCGGATTTGCGGTGGATTTGATACGGCGGCTTATGAGATGCCGCGAGGACGGTATTAATATCGACCTTATATGCGAGCGTGATAACTGTCATTGCGAGCGCGGCATTCTTTTCTCGGCGGTGCATCATACGCTGACGATTACGGCGTTCGTTTTTGTAATAACTGTGGTTATAAATTCGTTGATGTTCTTCGTCGGCGCGGATACGCTCGGCGCGGTTATAAACAAAATTCCGTTCCTTGCACATTTTTTGTGCTCGCTGGTCGGACTTATACCGAACTGCGCCGCGTCGGTTATGCTCTCAAGCCTTTACGTTGACGGCTTGATAAGCGTCGGAGCTATGTGCGCGGGACTTTTCTCGGGCGCGGGTGTCGGACTTATAATTCTTTTCAAGGTAAACAAAAACCTGAAAGAAAATCTTGCGATACTGTCGGTGGTCACCGCCGTAGGATTCGTCTTTGGAATAATTTTAGACCTTTTGCCTTTTGGCATATAAAACCATAAAATTTTAACGGAGAAAAAGAAAATGGGAAAGAAAAAGCTTGCAATTGTCGGATACGGAGGGCAGGGCGCGTGGCACGCTAACTGGGCGGGAAAAAGCGACGTAATCGAGCTTGCCGGAATTTACGATATCAAGGAGGAAAGATGCTCACTCGCTGAGCAGAACGGTATTAGGGTTTACGAAAGCCTTGATGCGCTTCTTTCGGACGCTTCGGTTGACATCGTTCTTTGCGCGACGCCGAACGATTCGCACAAGCAGATATCCATAGCGGCACTTCGTGCGGGTAAGCACGTCGTGTGTGAGAAGCCGGTAACGCTTTGCGTGGAGGATTTTGACGAGATCGTTGCCGTTGCTAAGAGCTGCGGTAAGCATTTCTCCGTTCACCAGAACAGACGTTGGGACGTCGATTATCTTGCCTTGAAGGGTATTATCGAGAGCGGCGAGATAGGCGAGGTTCTGAATATTGAATCAAGAAGCCACGGCTCGCGCGGCTGTCCTACCGACTGGCGTCTTCATAAGCCCTCGGGCGGTATGATGCTCGACTGGGGAGTTCACCTTATCGACCAGATGATGCTTCTTATTCCCGAGAAGCTCGTCAGCGTATACTGCGAGATGACCAATATAACCACCGACGAGGTTGACGACGGCTTCACCCTTAAGCTTATATATGAAAGCGGAAAGCGCGCAACCGTTGAGGTCGGAACCTATAACTTTATAAATCTGCCGAGAATGTATATGCAGTGCCGTGGCGGTACGGCGTACATCGAGGAGTGGCGCTCGAATACCAAGGTTGCAAAGCTTAAGACCTGGCAGGAGAAGGACGTCGTTCCGGTTCAGACCGCGGCGGGTATAACTCGTACGATGGCGCCCCGTGACGAGCTTTCGGTGGAGTTTTACGAGATACCAAGACTCACCGCAGACGTTCACGAGTTCTATCGCAATTTCGTAGACGTTACGGAAAACGGCGCGGAGCCCTTCGTTAAAAACTGCGAGGTTCGCCGCGTGCTTCTCGTTATGGAGGCTGCCTTCAAATCTTGGGAAACTCGCCAAGTGCTTAAGGTGGAAATATAATTTAAAAAACGCGCGAAAATTTGCAAGACAAGCCTGATTTTTAAAACAAATATTTACAAAAAATATGCTGAGCATCGCTGCTCAGCATATTTTTATCGCTCGTGGCGCGGGAATATTAATTCGGTGCGTGAATTAATAGTTTTCCTTTCTAACCTCGAAGAAGCTCTGTGCGTGTGCACATACGGGGCAAACGGCGGGTGCCTTAAGACCCATTACGAGATGTCCGCAATTGCGGCACTCCCACATAGTCATTTCGCCCTTTTCAAATACCTTCTGCATCTGAACGTTCTCGAGAAGCTTTCTGTATCTTTCCTCGTGCGACTTTTCTATAGCTGCAACAGCTCTGAACTTGAAGGCAAGAGCCTTGAAGCCCTCCTCCTCAGCTTCCTTTGCGAAGCGGTCGTACATATCGGTCCACTCGTAGTTTTCGCCGGCTGCTGCCGCTGCGAGATTTTCCGCGGTGCTGCCAAGCTCGCCGAGCTCCTTGAACCACATCTTAGCGTGCTCTTTTTCGTTATCCGCTGTCTGCTGGAAGATAGCGGCAATCTGCTCATAGCCTTCCTTCTTTGCTACGGATGCAAAGTAGGTGTACTTGTTTCTCGCCTGAGATTCGCCCGCAAAAGCGGTCATAAGATTCTGTTCCGTTTTAGTTCCCTTAAGATTCATAGTGATTCTCCTTGTTTATATGTTATTTTTGTTTTTTTCGGTTAATTTTATGCAAGCTCTCGGCATTTTTTGCAAATGTATCTTACCTTCAATTCCCAGGATTCAATATCGTCCTCGGCAAGCTCACACAGCGTCTTTTCAAAATCGGGGAGCGTGAAATCGCAAACCTCTCGGCACTTGGAGCAAAAAAGGTGTCCGTGCGGTATATAAGAGCTATCGTATCTGTCCTTCGTGCCCTCTGCGGTTATTTTTCTTATATATTTGTTGCCCTCAAGATATTTCAGAGTGTTGTAGACGGTTGCGAGTGATATACCGGGGAGCTTTTCTTTCGCGAGGGCGAATATTTCGTCTGCAGTATGGTGGCACTTATCCGAGCTTATAACCTCGAGAATGACTGCTCGTTGTTTCGTCATAGTGTCCTCCGCTGTTTTTTTGGAATAATTCTAAATTTATTATACACGTTTTTTCGGAATTGTCAATAGTTTTTTAGAAAAATTCTAAATTTTTTAAAATACCATTTAAAATGTCCGCTCTGACGGTATTTTTTACAAAATTAAATATTTTTTAACATATTTTTATATATTTCTTGACAACGCCGAAAGTATGTGATAGAATGTACTTAAAATGATAATTTTATATATTATTTTATAATTAATAAATGGAGGACGACGAGAAATGCCCGAGATAAAGTATGAAATAGTTGAGAAAATCGGCGTAGTGAGCGAGGGCAACAACGGTTGGAATAAGGAAATGAACCTCATCAGCTGGAATGACAGAGAACCTGTTTACGATATTCGTACCTGGGCTCCTGACAGAGAGAAGATGGGCAAGGGCATTACCATTACAACCGAAGAAGCCAAGGTTCTTCGTGATATGCTTAATTCGCTTAACCTTGACTAATTTCAGCAAAGCGCAGACGGCAGAGATACGGATTTGAGTATTTCTGCCGTAAAAACTGCCTATGCGGCAAACGGATAATTCGGAGGAATTCGGATTCGGTCAATAAAATACTACGGAAAAAGGATTATAATATCAAGCCGCGAGCAAAATGAGAGATGTGGATAGCCATTCTGCATCTCTCGTTTGATTTTTAACGTATTTTATTATAAATAAGGGTTGAACTATTTTTAAAAAAGTGCTATACTACTATTCAAGAAACGAAAATGCGGCTCGTTTTTTCTACCCGGAACGAGCCACTCGCGGTATTTACGGGTAATTTTTTCGCATAGCTGCATATAATAAGTTTTGATTCGTCTGTGGGGTGAGAGTATGGAAAATTGGCAGGTGCGTGCGCTTAATTTGCTTTTAGGGCTTGGAAAGCCGAATGAAACCTCGCCGGGTGTAATAGACTACGCTCCGGCAAAGACCAAAATAAGCGGAAACGAGCATCCGTATTTCAAGCGCTCCTCGCCCGAGCGGCATAATATGTCCTCAAGGCGCCTTTGCTCTATGCTTTTCGAGCTTGAGGCTGATGAGAACTCCAACGTACACAGCGTTATGGTTATCAAGGACGGTGCCGTGATATCCGAGTGCTCGCATCCCGCCTACGACGTGAATACCTGGCATCTGTCCCATTCTATGTCGAAAACCATAACCGGTATGGCGATAGGAATGCTGTACGACAGGGGACTTATAAGCCTTGATACACCCGTCGTTGAGTTTTTCCCCGAGATTAAATATAAGGACAAGAGATTTAAAAATATCCGCGTAAAGCACCTTCTCTCGATGTCAACGGGAATAGGATTCAACGAGGTCGGCTCGGTTACGGACAGCGATTGGACCGAGGCGTTCTTCGGCTCGTCGATGCTCTTCGATGCGGGCGAGGATTTCGCTTATAACAGTATGAATTCGTATATACTTGCAAGGATAGTGTGCCGTGTCAGCGGACAGAGCCTGTGCGAGTTTTTGGAAAAAAGACTTTTTGCTCCGCTTCATATAACCAACTATTTTTGGGAAAAATCGCCCGAGGGTGTGGAAAAGGGCGGTTGGGGCGTCTATCTTTCGCCTGAAAGCTGGGCGAAGCTCGGTCTTATGATGCTTAATCTCGGTCGCTTTGAGGGGCGCAGAATACTTTCGGGCGATTGGGTAAGAATGATGACCTCCGCGCACGCTATGCCGAATAGCCGTTCGGGAGATTTTGCGTACGGATATCACGTTTGGGTAAACAAGCACAACGACGAATTCCTCTTTAACGGAATGCTCGGTCAGAACGTATGGGTTTGTCCGAGAAACAATATCGTGGTCGTCGTTACGGCGGGAAACAGCGAGATGTTCCAAAACAGCTCCACTATGAGTATAATAAGGAAGCATCTTGGTGGTGATATAGACGACGTACCCGACGCGCGCGCGCTACGCTCGCTTCGCGGTATGGAAAAGGAGTTCTTTGAGAGCAGAAGATACGCAAGGCCGCTTAAAAAGCGCCGCAGCATTACCGATATTCTCGGTATTACGACTCCGAATCGCTTCGACACCGCCTGGGACGCTTTGCTCAATAAGACCTACGTTCTGCGTACTAATCACGTAGGGCTTTTGCCGCTGTTCGTGCGGTGTATGCAGAATAACCTTGAGGCAGGCATACGTTCGTTCCACTTTGAGCGCGTGGCAGAGGCGCTTATGCTTACCGTAATAGAGGGCGGCAGCGCTTACACGTTAGAGGTGGGTATTTACGAGTACAAATTCACCACGCTTGATTTCAGGGGTGAAAAGTATATCGTGGGAGTTATGGGACACGCTACCGACGACGAGTACAGACACGCGGTATATCAGCTCGAATTCGCATTCCCGGAGCTTCCGAATACCAGAAAAATAAAAATTTCAATAATAGACACCGAGCGCGTGCTCGTCAGCTTTTCGGAGGAGCCGGACAACAGAATAATACAGGGGCTTTTTGAAGTATTCCCGGTTACGAATCCGCGAGTCGGTATGGTTATAGACCTTCTCGAAACGAAAATCGGTGATAACTTTATGTCCTCCAAGATTGAGGACGTATTCCATCCGAGCTTCGTTTGCGCGGATATCAGGAGCAGAAATTATCATAGCATTATGCAGGCTGAGGAAAGACGCGCAAAGGAGCGCACGAACCTTATGAAGACGCTAAGCTCTATCGTTGAGCGTCTTACCGAGGTGTTTGACGAGGTATCCGAGCTTCGTGCGGAGGAAAAGGAAAAGTCGATTATCGGTGCGGTTATATCAAAAATAAAAAGACAAAGAAAACCGCGGGGCGTCGGCGACAATCAGAACGATGCGAGCATTATCGAGGACGTAAGCAAGGCGCTCAAGGATATAGAGTAAGCGTTATCGACATGGAAATTTCTCGCTTTTGAAAGGTTTAGTTGTCATTATACGGAAAATTGACCGTCGCATTTAGGCATAACCGAATAAAAAATAAGAGGCATTGTGAAAAAACACGATGCCCCTTTAATTATTTTTACGTTGGAAAATTCGTTTTAGTTAATCAGAAGCTTGCGCCCGAAAGCTCATCGAGAACGAATTCAAGCGACTCGGCAGCGTCGGTAAGAGTTGCCTTGTCGATATCAAGTCCCTTTGCGGCACGCTCGCAGAAGTAGAGAAGCTCGGTGAAATATCCGCCGAGGTCGGAGATGTTTCCGCCCTTGTAATTCGCGCTCATCTCGCGCTTGTCAAGCTTGATTTCCTCGACGCCCTCGTTGGTGTAGCACATAAGCTTTCCGCCGACGCCCTCTACGGTAGCGCGCTCAAACATAACTCTGAAGGTCGCGGTGAAGGGATAGCTGTCGGGAAGACCCCAGGTGCCCTCGGTGCTTACCGGGAAGCCGTCGTACTGCATAAGCGTATTGACGTAGAGGTTTTCGGATTCTATACCGTTTTTAATAGAAAAGATTTTGTTAGGCTTTCCGAAAACGGAGAGAACGTAGTCAACGTCGTGAATGTGCAAATCCTGACCTGCACCGCCCGAGCGTGCGGAGTCTAAAAGCCAGTTTTCAAAGCCCCAACGGGGTGTGGGGGAAAGGCGGCGGAAGTTAGCGCTTATAACCTTGCCGTATCTTTCTTCTTTTATGATGTCAGCCAAAGCCATATACTCGTCAAAGAAGCGCACGACCTGACCGACCTGTATCTGTGCTCCGGTTTCCTTCGCTTTTGCGATAAGCGCGTGCGCCTCGTCCTTGGTGAGCGTAACCGGCTTTTCAACGAATACGTATTTTACCTTATCCATAGCCGCAAGAGCGTGCTCCGCGTGAAGATAAGTGGGAAGGCAGATGTCGATAACGTCAACGTCTGCGTTTTCGATAAGCTCCATACCCGACGAATAAATTTTCGCCCCGGAGAGCTTTGCAAGCTCCTCTGCCTTTTCGGCTCTTACGTCAGCAACTGCGGTAACGCTCGCATCCACCATAGCCTTGTAGCAGTTAGCGTGCATATTTCCCATAAAGCCGCAGCCTATAAGTCCAACCTTTAACATATTATTTTACCTCCAAAATTTTGTCCATAGCGAGTGAAGTGTTGTATATTATCGTTTCGGGATAATGCGTGTAAGCGGGTATCATTTCAGCGGTGACGTATCCGTCGTATCCGACCTCGCGGAGTGCCTTGACGACCGCGGGGTAGTTAACGTCGCCCGCGAGCAAATCAACGAAGCCGTGAAGACCGCCAGCGGCAATTCTGTAATCCTTGAAATGAACCTTTTTGATACGGCCGCCGAGTATTTTTATCCAGTGCTCAGGATAGCCGTTGAACAGTACGTTTCCGACGTCGAAATAGCTTCCGACGTAATCGCTGCCGATTTTGTCTATGAAATCGCGCATTTCGATAGGAGAGGTGAGGAATTTATTCCATACGTTTTCGATACCGATGCTCACCTTAAGCTTTTCCGCGTACTCCTTCAGCTCGCAAAAGGCGTCAAGGCTTCTGTTATACGCGTCAAGATAATCGACTACTCTGCCGGCAAAGGCAAAATCCGCGTTTACCGAGCCGGGAACGACGAGTATCGTGTCGCAGCCGAGCGTCTTCGCACATTCGAGGTGGCGCTTTACGATATCCTTGGTTCTCTCACGCTCACGTTCGCAGTCCGCGGTGAGCCAGTTGCCCCAATAAAGACCGCTCGCAACGCTGTAAAGCTCGATTCCGTTGTTTTTTGCACTTTCCTTTACCGCAAGAAGCTCAGCTTCGGTGCTTTTGAGATTGACCTCACCGTCCTCGGCAATAGCTACCTCAACGCCCTCAAAGCCTGCGTCCTTTGCAAGCGCGAAGCTTTTTTCAAGAGGCTGATTCGGGAATGACCAAATGCTTATACCTTTTTTCATTTTTATGCTCCTTTTGATTTTTTAATTATTACGGCAGATAACGCTTCGTCGTGCCCTTGAGATAAACCTGACATTGCTTGAAGCCCTCGGCGTAGTCGGCGCCGCATTGGAAGCCTCTGTAACGGCAGCAGGTCTTGACCATATCGGGAAAATCTATTCCGTCGTGGTCGCGCATCCATACGATTTGCGACTCGTGGCAGTTGAGCATCTCGAGCTTTTTGTCGATGTACTCGCTGACGTCAACGTATTCGGTGGGATTGAAGCCTACGCCCGCGAGGGTGTCCATATAATAAATCGGAACCATTTTCGCGTGGCCCTCGGTGGGGGTGTGGTAGTTGGGGAGCGTTGCCGCGAAGCAAGCGTCGAACACGATACGCGAGGTCGCCGTGTGGTCGGGCATATAATCGTCGGGGTCGTGAGTAATTATAAAGTCGGGGTTAACGCGCTTGATTATATCAACGACCTTGTCGCGCGACTCCTTGTTGTTGTCGTAGAGGTGAAGATCGCCGAAGCCGCCCCAGATGACCTCTTCAAAGCCGGCAAGCTCCGCGCTTCTTTTCGCCTCGCCCGCCCTCATAACGCAAAGCTCCTCGGGCGGAATGATAACGTGACCGAGATGACCGCTGCAAAGATGGCAGACTGTTACTTTATCGCCGCGCTCGCGGCATTTGAGAAGTGTACCGGCACAGGCGATTTCCATATCGTCCGGGTGCGCCGTGATAACAAGAACGTTGTACATAGCAAAATCTCCTTTTTTTCTTCCATTTTATCACAAAAAACTCTTGCAAGGAAATATAAAATCGGGTATAATACTTATAGATTTGGCTAAATGGGGTGTACTGCGGTGGATGATTTTATAAGATACGGCTTTGAAAAAGTCTTTAACGTAGAGAAGATAGTGACCGTTTTTTATATGGAATTCTCGAAGGATTTCAAATTTGACGGTGAAAAGCACGATTTTTGGGAAATGGTATATATAGATAAGGGCGAAATGATATGCACCGCCGATAAGCGCGAATTCGTCCTCAAAAGCGGCGAGCTTACCTTTCATAAGCCGAACGAGTTTCACGCTATTCGCTCGGGCGGAAAGTCAGCGCCAAACCTTTCGATTATGACCTTTGAGTGCAGAAGCCGCGCTATGAAGCATTTTGAGGGTAAAATATTTTCGCTTACCTCGGAGGAGCGCGCGCTTTTATCAATACTTTTCCGCGAGGCACTCGCAAGCTACCGTATGACCGACAAAAACAATCCCCTCATACACAAGTTTGAAAAAATAGAAAACGCGCCCTTCGGCGGCAGTCAGATGACGAAAAACGTGCTTGAAATTTTCTTAATAAGCCTATCGAGAAACACCGACGTTTTGGCAAAGCGCTCAAGATATCAGTATAAGGTAAACGGCGTTGATATTCCGTATCCGGTGAAGGAAATTCTCGATTTGCTTGAAAATAACGTATACGGCAGATTGAACGTCGAGGATATCGCGAAGCGGCTCGGCAAGAGTGTCAGCACGGTCAAAAAGCTTTTTTCGCTTTACCGCGCGGGCGGTATTATGAACTATTACAACCGCCTGAAAATCGAGGAAGCTAAGAAGCTTATAAGAGAGGGCGAGCATAATTTTTCGCAGATATCCTCGATGCTTCAGTTCGATACTCCGCAGTATTTTTCTATGACCTTCAAGCGCTTTGAGCGAATGTCGCCCGCGGAATATAAAAGGTCTATTCTTTGATAAGAGCCTTTGGGGCGTTGATATTTAAAATCAAAAATACGCTTCTCGGTGACGGTAAAATTTGTACCGTCACCTTTTTTGTAAAGTTAAGTGTTATTTTTATGATAAAAAACGCTTTTTCGGGGAAAATATCAATTGCAAAAGCATTTTGAAGCTTCAAGCAGTTGAAAGGTAAATTTAAGTATTATAAAAGAGGAGCTATTATGTTTTCGAAAAAATACGATAATAAAAAGGGACACCCGTATTTAGCCGTTATGATAGGCGCGCTTGCCGTGGTAGGCGCGCTTGCGGTGAAAAAATGCAGTATGGATTTCATCAAGTCGAAATGGGGAAAAATAAAAAACAGTGTGAAAAATATGAATATTCCGATTTGCAATATGGGCGACGAGTGCGGAGAATAAGCTCTTGGGGTAACGCGCGGGTATGCCGTCACATAAGATGAAAGGGGAGAGGGAAGCGTTCTCTCTTACCGACTTTTTGAGAAAACGCCCGTGGGCAAACGCTCACTCGGGCGGCGGTTGGGAATATTACAGAAAATGACGGTTGAAATTATTAAAGGCTCAAAGCGAATATCGGCGGCGCAAAGGGTTATATGCCAAAGAGTACTTCCGTATAAAAAAATCATTCTTTTGCCTATACCCACAACGCGTGACGGAGTGAACGTAAACGGCACCGAAATTACGCTTGAGAGTCTGATAATGGGCGCGGGCGCGGGGGTGGCGGTTTGCGGCTACGGGCTGCCGCAGTGGTTCGTTGTAAGACTCACCGAATCGGGCGCACGCGTATACGACGCGCTCGTCGACGAGAGCTTTCAGCAAAAGAACGCCGAGCTTACCGCAATAGGCGCGATAGCAGAGATAATTACGGAAAAAAAGAGAGCGCCCGCCGACGTGCGCTTCGGCATAATAGGCTACGGTAGAATAGGCTCGGCGCTTTTGAAATATTTGTGCTGCTTGGGCGCGCGTCCGATAGTTTTTACGCGGCGCGAGGCTGTGTGTCATACGCTCGGCGAGTGGGGAATAGACAGCACCACGTCAATGCGGCTTGAGGATTATATGTCGGTCGACGTCCTTATAAATACGGCTCCGACGCCCATCACGGACGCCGGCGGTGCGTTGGCGCTGAACGCTGGCGGTGTGTCGATTTTCGACTTGGCGTCGGGTGAGAATTTCGGGCATTCGGAATACGTCGTGCGCCTTGGCGGTGTGCCCGACAAGGTCTTTCCCGAAAGCGCGGGAGCGGCGTACGCCGATGCGATTTGCAACGCTCTTTTGACAGTTGAGTAAAAAAGCTTGAGCGGCACTCGTTGCCGCTGAAGCCGAACACTTGGAGGTAATATGATAGGTTTTATATTTTGTGCATCTTA
>JAZNFU010000406.1:0-2074 GCA_045576135.1 Eubacteriales bacterium | reverse complement strand
TACAAAAAAATCCGCCTCGAATGCGTTTTCGGCATTTGAGGCGGAGAATTTTTATATAGAGTTATTCGTCGGTTTTTTCGACCGTCGGCGAAGCGGCGTCTTCGTCTTCCGTCAAAGCGTCGGCGTCGTCTTCGCCGTTCTCACCGTCAACTATCGGCGCAAAGCGCGGGGCAATTATTTTGTTGTGTACGAGCGTGCATATCCACTGGGCACAGAGCATAAGAAGCAGGATGAGCACGAATCTGCCGAGGATGTAAAGAAGCTCACCGAGGCGGTAATTGTCGCCGTATTCGATAAAGAAGCTTACCGCGTCGATAAACTCGCGCACCGTCTTATATACGAAATGTATTCCGACGAAGGTGAAGGTTGACGCGCAGATTTTGTTTGAGAGGGAAAATGCGGGGGCGTGCTCGCCATACTCCGAAAAGTCGCCGCCGAGCTTGACGTACACGAGCTTTGCAAGGTAGGCAAGGGCGAGCGTGTAAAGGGCGTAAAGACAGGAGATAAGGATTGATAGGGGAATTGAAATCAATATCGACTCTATCGAATCGTATCTGTATGCCAAATGATACATATAGTAATAGGGGACGTTGTAGAACATCAGCGACGCCGAAAGCGCGAGCGAGATGGGGTAGAGCTTGTAGGCACGCTCGGTGGGAGTAAGCGGACACAACAGCAGCGCCGATATAGTGGGGATTAAGAAGAAAATAATGTCTGTTAAAACGTAACGCACGTATTCAAGCGCATCGTAGTATGCGGCGTAGGCTGAAAGTTCGCCTTCAAATAACAACACGTTGTTGAAATGGAATAAGAAATATGCGAATATACACATAGCCGCAAAAATTCCGAAAGCTCGCCTATACAGGCGGTATGGGTTAAAGCTCATTTTCATCCCCCGAAAAAACTTTTTATAATGAGTATATCATACTTTTTTCACCATTTCAACAAAATGAACGAAAATTTTTAAAATAGCTGATTTTGAGGTGATTTATGAATAAAACCGAAATATTAAGAAAGGAAATAAACAGGAGGGCGCGCGGTGAGCTTCGCCAATTCTTTGATGCGGCAGGTGTATGCAGAACGGTTATCGGAAAGACACTCCTCGGCGCGGAAATAGACGCATATCGGGTTGGTTTTGGGCGGCGGGCACTTTTGTATATAGGCTGTCATCACTCGTTGGAAGCTATATGCGAAAATTTGCTTTTTGCGTTTCTTTACGAGCTTGCACTCGATGAGAGTGTCAGGAGCGTTGGCGGCAAAAACAAGAGTTTTTTACTACAAAAGTTTACATTTTATGTGATTCCGGCATTGAATATCGACGGAATTGCGATAGTGCTTGGGGAGGGCAGAGATAACGTATTATCCGAGCGACAGCGGAAAATATGCGGCGGCGATTTCGCGGTCTGGCAGGCAAACGCCAGGGGAGTTGACCTCAACCACAACTACGACGCGGGATTTTTCGAATACAAGGCTATCGAGCGCGAGGCGGGGATTTACTCAGCGCCGTCGAAATACTCGGGCGAATACCCCGAAAGCGAGCCGGAAAGCGCCGCTGTGGCAAATTTTCTTCGTATAATAAATCCCGCACTCGTTCTCTCGCTTCATACGCAGGGCGGCGAGGTGTACTATTCGCCGAAAAACGACAGGGGGCGCCGCCTTGCCGAGCGCTTTGCGGGGGCTGTTGGATACCGCGTCGCCACACCCGAGGGAAGCGCAAAATACGGCGGTCTGTGCGATTACAGCGGCACGCTCGGAATTCCCTCGCTTACGGCGGAGCTTGGCGTCGGGAAAAATCCACTTCCGATATCGCACGCCGAGCCGCTGTACTCCCGAGTGCGAGAGAGCCTTTTCTGTCTGCCCACTATGCTGTAAAATGTGAACGAATTGTAAATTGTTGCTTGGTGTGGAATTTAGTACTTGATATTTTTTGACAGTTATGATAATATATTTAGGCTGTGTTAATCACAGCGAAAAATAAATCTCACATAGCGAGTGGGTATGCTGCCGGTGCTCCTTTGAGTCGCAGTATTGTGTCGCTATGGCGGAAAAACCAAAGGAGGAACATTAAAATGTT
>JAZNFU010000405.1:0-2288 GCA_045576135.1 Eubacteriales bacterium | reverse complement strand
TGAAACCGGTTAGGGTTTACACGATTTCCAGTCGTGCGCCTTAGACCAACTCGGCCATCTCTCCAAAGACTTACTAATTATATCAAATAAAATTTCAAAAGTCAAGGGATTTTTGTATAAAATAAAAAACTTTTTCCTTTTTATTTCGATTTTCCTTGACAAAAGACAGCTCTTTAAATATAATGTTAGTGTAAAATAATATTAAACCGTTTAGGAGAAAAAGACAGATGAGTTTAAAGGTTCTTAAATTCGGCGGTACGTCGCTCGCGGATGCGGAGCATTTTCGTGCTGTTGCCGAAATAATAAAGAGCGAACCCGAAAGACGCTACGTTGTAGCTTCCGCGCCCGGAAAACGCTTTAGCGCGGATACGAAAATTACAGACCTTCTTTATAAGTGCTACGAGCTTGCGGCAAACGAAGAAGATATCACCGAGGTGTTTGAGGAAATCAAGAGCCGCTATAACGATATTATAAAAGATCTTCAAATAGATATCGACCTTAGCGATTCCTTTGAAAAAATCAAGCTTTCGGTTATTCATAATTCGGGTAGAGATTACGTCGCTTCCCGCGGTGAGTATCTTAATGCTAAAATACTTGCGGCTTATCTCGGATTTGATTTTATCGATGCTAAAAAGGTTATTTTCTTCAAAGAAGACGGTAGCTTTGACGCTGAGAAGACGAACGATACGATGAGAAGCTACTTACTTAAGCACGAGTATGCGGTTATACCCGGCTTCTACGGCTCTATGCCCAACGGAACCATCAAGACCTTCTCTCGCGGCGGCTCCGATATCACCGGCTCTATCGTAGCGCGTGCGGCTAACGCTACCGTATACGAGAACTGGACTGACGTTTCGGGCTTCCTTATGGCGGACCCCAGATGTATAGATAATCCCAAGGTTATCGACACCATAACGTATAAGGAGCTTCGCGAGCTTTCATATATGGGTGCTACGGTGCTTCACGAGGATGCTATTTTCCCCGTAAGATATTCGAAGATTCCGATTAATATCCGTAATACGAATAAGCCTGAGGATAAGGGTACGTTTATCGTTTATCAGCCGGACGATATCAGCGAGGACGTAATTACCGGTATTGCGGGCAGAACCGGATTCTCTACGATAAGAATAGAGAAGGATATGATGAACGCTGAGCTTGGCTTTGGAAGAAAGGTTTTGCAGGTTATAGAGGAAAACGGTATTTCGTTTGAGCATTTTCCCTCGGGAATTGATACTATGACCGTCGTCGTTTCGAGCAAGGAGCTTCAAACCAAAAGGGCGGACGTGATGTCCGGAATATGCAAGGCGGTTGACCCCGAAAACATCTTCGTTGAGGAAAATCTCGCGCTTATAGCCATCGTAGGACGCGGTATGGTAAAAGCGAAGGGAACTGCTGCGAGAATATTCACCGCACTCGCCGAGGCGGGCGTCAATATCCGTATGATAGACCAAGGCTCTTGCGAGCTTAATATAATCGTTGGTATCGATGCTAACGACTATCTCACGGCGCTCAATGCTATATATCACGAGTTCGTAAAATAAGTGTAATAAAAATAAGGAGGCGCTTTAGGTGCGCCTCCGTGTTTTTTTGTGTTTTAGTTTCGAAAAGCAGGGAAGTGTGAGTTAAGCGAGAGAAGCTCTAATCTGTGCAACCCACTCTTTTACGGTGTTCATTTCCTCGTCGGTAACTTTTCTGAGGAACTTGAGGGGAAGACCGCCTTGAATATAAAGGATATTATCCTCGATTACGTTGGAATTGTTGGTTTTTGCCATTTCCACAATCTTAGCTGCGTTTTCGGGTGTGCCGTCGATTATAAACGCGATATTAGCGGTAACGCTGCGCTTGAGCGAACGCATAAAGCGGCAGAAGCTGTCGGGCATATTAGGCTTTGCGGTAGCGACTATAACGATAAGTCTTTCGCCATCGCAGGGATATGCGGGCATAATAACGTCGGTTGCCTTGTCAGCCTTATCGGTGGTTGCGAGGTAGTTACCGTCCATATAGCCTGCGAAGTAGAATACTTTACCTACGTTGTTCTGTGCGATAGCGAACTTGTATGCAGTATCTGCTGCGGGAGCATCAACCTTTTCCATTACGTGAATAGCGGGAGCAATTGTATATACGGATGCCGGGAACTGAGATACGCCGGAGTTCTCTGCGTCGATGTAGGACGTATTGGATACGCTCATTGTGCTGTATGTCTTGTATGTGCCGAGATAGTAGGAATTGTCGTCAATCGTTACTACCCAGTTGCCAACCTCTGCGTTGTATACGTAAACTGCTGTGGG
>JAZNFU010000404.1:0-2110 GCA_045576135.1 Eubacteriales bacterium | reverse complement strand
AATACAGAGGTGCCGCTCCTATGCAAAGAGCGATTATGGACGGAGAAACCGAAACCGGCGTTACTGTTATGCAAATGGACGAGGGACTCGATACCGGAGATATAATCAGCTGCGTGCGCTTCCCGATAGAAAAGGACGACGATTTTGAGGCGATACACGATAAATCCGCCGCGATCGGCGCACCGCTTTTGTCCGCGACGCTTACCGATATATTTGAGGGAAGAGCACAGCGCACCGCACAAGACGGAACGAAAGCTACTTACGCTAAAAAAATCGAGAAGTCGGATGCAAAAATAGATTTCGGCAAATCGGCAGCAGAGCTTGACTGCATAATAAGAGGAACGACTCCCATTCCGGGCGCGTTTGCATACCTTGGCGAGAAAATGCTTAAAATATGCAAGGCTGAGGCGGTATCGGGGTGCGGTGCGCCAGGCGAGGTTATATCGCTTGACGGCGGTGTGATAACCATTGCCTGCGGCGTTGGAGCACTTGCCGTCAGCTCGGTTATACCCGAGGGAAAATCGAAAATGAGCGCCGCCGATTTTATCAGAGGCAGAAAAATAGAAAAAGGAGATATCCTCAAATGATGTACGAGTACGATTTTATACTGTATATTCTTTTTATCCTTGCGATAGGACTTACCTTTTACGCTCAAATCAAGGTTTCCACAACCTTTAAAAAATATTCCCGCGTCAGAACGGGAAGAGGACAAACGGCTGCCGAGGCGGCGAGAATGATTCTCAATTCAAACGGTCTTCACCACGTCAGAATAGAGCGCGTCGGCGGAAATCTTACCGACCACTACGACCCGCGCGGCGAGGTGCTTCGCCTTTCGGACAGCGTTTACGACAGTACCTCTGCTGCGGCGGTCGGCGTTGCGGCACACGAGGCGGGACACGCGGTACAGCACGCCGTCGGATATATTCCGATTAGAATACGCTCAAAGCTCGTTCCCTTGACCAACTTTGCATCGCGAGGAACCTGGCTTCTTATCCTTATGGGTGCTATCTTCTATTACACAGAGATAGGCTATATGCTTATAATGCTCGGCATCGCACTTTTTGCTGTGACTACGCTTTTCCAGCTCGTAACGCTTCCTTGTGAGTTCGACGCATCGAACAGAGCTATTCGCGCCCTGGACGAGTGCGGCTGGTATACGAGAGCGGAGCTTTCGGCGTCAAGACGCGTTCTTTCTGCGGCGGCTCTTACCTACGTTGCATCCTTGCTCGTGAGCGTATTGCAGCTTTTAAGACTTCTTGCAAGATATTCGAGAAGAAGATGACGGTTCTTGAAAGAGCACTCGTTTTGCTTAACGGATACGAGCTTGATGCCAAATATGTAAACCTTTCGTTACAATCTCATATAACTGACGGCTTAAGCAAAGAAAAAAGAGGACAGCTGACAGCGCTTTTTTATACTGCCGTTGAAAGAAAGCTGACCTACGACTATTATATTTCCTACCTTGCGGGGCGGCAGATATCCGAAATTGATACCGAGGTGAAAAATATTCTCCGTCTTGGACTTTGTATGCTTCTTGATATGGAAAGCATACCCGATTTTGCCGCGGTAAACGAGGCGGTTGGACTCGTTAAGCAAAAGAGCGCCCGCGGCTTTGTAAACGGTGTTTTGCGCCGTGCGGTAAGAGAGCGGGAGAGCCTACCCTTGCCTAAGCGTGAAAAAAATCCTGCGCGATATCTTTCGGTGCGATATTCCGTATCGCTGCCCCTTGTGAAAATGTATATAGACGTTTTCGGTGAGATGGAGGCAGAACGGCTTATTCGTGCAATGAGCGAGCAAAGAGGACTTTCGATTACCGTAAATACGCTTAAAATTTCGGTTTTGGAGTATATGGCGTTGCTTGAGGCACAAAAAATCAAATCCGAGCGCTCGGAGTATTCTGATATTTCGCTCAGGCTTGATAAATCCTATAACCCCAAAAATTTGCCGGGATACGACGATGGACTTTTCTTCGTGCAGGATGAAGCCTGTGCTGCGGCTGTAGGTATACTCGGTATCGGCGAGGGCGACCTCGTAGCCGACGTTTGCGCCGCACCCGGTGGTAAGAGCTTTGCTCTTGCGGTGCTCTCATCCGACCTTGCGGATATTCGTT
>JAZNFU010000403.1:0-2200 GCA_045576135.1 Eubacteriales bacterium | reverse complement strand
AGGCTCGCCCTTGGGTGCGCCCTTGGGGGACTTAATCATACCGCCCTTGTTGGTGGCGTATACCGAATATTCCTTATTCTTCATATCGTTTCTCCTTTAGCTTTTGTTCTTGATTCCCGACAGGTAATCGTCGTTTATTTGTATATCGTTTTTTCGTTTCGCGTAATCCGAAAGCTCGCGTGCAAGCTCGGCTGACAGTCCGAGGCTTACGGCGTATTCGTAGCTTTCGCGCTCGGAAAATCCCTCGGAATTTATCGCGTCGATAACCGATTTTTTGAGTCTTTCGGTTATTGCCGAGGCGGCGGCGTTTGCCGCGCTCAGAGCGTATTCGTTTGAAAGCCCCGCACGGTTTGCGTATTCGATAAGCTCGCCGAGATTTCGCATATCGCTCGCCGTCATATCCGAAACCACGCGCAAATACAGCTTTTGCTGTGCGCTGTTGTATTTCGTTATATAGTCGCGGTAGCCTTGGCGCGCCGCCTTCAAATCACCCTCTCGAAGCTCGGCGGCATCCGACAGCTCACCAAGATATTTATTCTTCGAAATCCCGGATAAATACTCCGCGTAGCCGCCGCCGAGAAGTCCGCGAGAGCCGAGCCGCTCTCCTGATTTGCCGTAGCCCACGGACGAGGTTGCGAGATTGAATTTTGCATCTGATACGGCGTCCGCGTAGCTTTTTTCGATGCTCGCAAGCTGACTTTTGACGTACGCCGAATAGTCGAGCGGCTCGTTGTTTATCTTCAGATGCTTGATATAGTCGCCGTAATTGCTATACGAAAGTGACATCGCCCAAGCCTCCCTCCGTTTCGTTTATAATTTCGGTGAAGTACTGCACGTTTTCCTTGGCGTAAGGGTAGTGGGCGCGCTCCTGGCATTGCCAATAGCGGAGCAGGGTTTTCGCCTCGCTCGGCTCGCCGAGCGTTCCCGCACGCAGATTTTCAAGGTTTCTTTGCCACAGCGCCTCGCGCGAATAACCGTCGCCGCCACCGAGGTCCACCGAGAAAAGATACGCGTCGTCGTAGTAGTATTCGCCGAAGCGAAGGTCGTACTCGATAAAGCTGTATCTGTTGAATTGCTCGTTGTGAATTCTGCCGAAGGCGTCCTTGTAGCTCACGAGCCTCGGCTCGTCGGCAAACGCGAGATAATGCTCGAAAATCTTTCTGTCAAGCTCGGCGTAGGCGGTGTATTTCATTTTCTTTTTGGAGTTGAGTCTGCCTGCCGCCTGGGATATTCGAAGCTGCTTGGCGTAGCCGGATTCCGAGCTGTTCATATCGATTCCCTGATAGGCGTCGGATATACCGATTATGCGCTTGCTGTGGTCGTAGAGCCTTTCAGCCTCGGCGATATCCTGCGAGATATTAGGCGTGGTGTCCACCTTTCCGTACTGTGCCGCCGACTCGCCGGGCTTCATTTTTATAACCTGACCGAATACCGAGTTATTGAGAGTTACCCTCGCATCCTCGGGCATCACGGGGGTTACCGCCGCGCGCAGAAGCTTTTGTAAAATTCTTGACTCTACCTTGTTTATCGCCTGCTGCTCGGGACGGATGTATTCACAGTCCGACTGACCGTAAAGCGAGTTTTCAAGCGATGTGTTTTTGCGTATAACTATGGGAAAATTTTTCGGTGTGTAGTAGGGAATGTTCCCGACCTCTCCTGTGAAGAAATCCTCGCTTACGCTGTCTAAATTGCCGTATTTTGCAAACTGTTGTTTGCTTATGCTCTCGAAAATTTGGTTTTCGGTTTGGAAATCGGGCGTCTTACATTCGCAGCGTCCGGGCACAAATCCGCATCTTTTACAGCGCTTTATTTTGCGCTTGTAGTAGGCGGGCGTGTCGGCGAGGGTGAGCGAGCCCGAGAAGACGAACTGTCCTATCTCGCCGCGCTCGTCGCGGTGGTAGCATACGATAACTCGTATCGTATCAGCCTCGGGCGGTGCGCCGTTTTGCTCGCACTCGACCTCCAAAAGAGCACAGTCAGCCTCGCTGACGCCGTATTTTCTGCACGCCTCGCCGCGCGTGGTCAGAAATCTGATAAAGCAATATTCCATATCGTCGACCGAAAAGATGTTCGGCTGTGGCAGAAAGTCGAGCGGGGACAGACACTCTATTTTAACGCCGCCGACGCCGCCCTCGTATTTGGTGTCGTCCCATTCGATATGCCATACGCTGCCGCCGTATATATAGGTGTAGCGCTCGTC
>JAZNFU010000402.1:0-2474 GCA_045576135.1 Eubacteriales bacterium | reverse complement strand
ATCCTGGTTTGTCATTACTTTTTGAAAAAAATTGCTTATTATATTAATATACTTGAAAATGCGCGAATAATATGATAGAATGTATAAAACACACAGCGAGGTGATTGCTATTTTAATCAAAATTCTTGACAGAGAAGCGATGGGTACGGATACGCCGTTTTCGCCGATTTCGAATCTTGGCGAGGTTGAAATTTATCCGAAAACGTCAAAGGAAGAGCTGATAAAGAGAATATCCGATGCCGAGATTATTATAACGAACAAGGTGAAGATTACCCGAGAGGCACTCCTTTTTGCAAAGCGGTTAAAGCTCGTCTGTACCTTTGCGACCGGATACGATAATATCGACGTTGCCGCCTGCCGCGAATTAGGCGTCGCCGTCTGTAACGTGCCCGCGTATTCGACCGACAGCGTTGCGCTTATGACCGTAGCAACCGTGCTTTCGCTACGCACGCACCTGAATGAATATACCGATTACGTAAATTCGGGCGAGTATACCGCCTCCGGCGTTGCAAACAAGCTGACGCCCGTCTATCACGAGATTGCCGGCTGTAAGTGGGGAATTATCGGCTACGGAAATATAGGAAAGGCTGTCGCACGCGTAGCGCGAGCGCTCGGTGCGCAGATTAGGTATTATCAGAGAACACGGGTTGATGACGGAGAATATGCGGACGTTGACGCAATATGCAAAAGCTGCGATATTATAACGCTCCACTGTCCGCTCAACGACGAAAGCCGCAGGCTCATAGATGCAAAAATGATTTCAAAAATGAAGGACGGCGTCATACTCGTAAACGAGGCGAGGGGGGACGTCGTTTGCGAGGCGGACGTTGCCAAAGCCGTGCTTGAGGGCAAAATAGGCGGCTTCGGCTGTGACGTTTATTCAGAGGAGCCCTTCTTAAAGGAGCATCCCTATAACGCCATACTCGGTATGAAAAACGTAATTCTTACTCCGCACTCCGCTTGGGCGTCCTATGAGGCGAGAGTTCGCTGTGTTAACGTGATTTGCGATAACATCACCGCTTATATTCGCGGCGAAATCAAAAATAGGGTAGATAAATAAAGGCAGAAGGTAACGTAAACGTGAATTTAAAAATAATTAAGCTTCAATACACGGACGCGGACAGCGCGGACACGGAAATTAAATATTCTATCGTCAGCGCAATTCTTGAGGGCGGCGACGTCATTTTACTTTTGCCGCCAAGCGATACGCCCGCGATACGAAAAAAGGGATTTAATCAAATCCGCCGAATAGCAAAGGAATTCAAGGAATTGGGAAAAATAACCTTTTTCGCAACGCCGGACAATTTTTTAAGGTCAGACACGGTATCAAAATACGTGCTTGCTATGTTTCCCGAGCTTGAGGAGAAGCTTCCCGAAATAACCGACGGCTGTGATTTTCTTCTCGTCAGGCGCTGAATGAATTCACACGAGTAAAACACAATCAACAAAAAACAACGGCACTCTCGAAAAAAATCGGAGCTGCCGTTGTTTTTCAATATTTATTAACTTAATTTTGCTTGGACTCCAAGTAACGAACAACATCACCAACGGTGCTGAAGTTATGAAGCTCTTCATCATCAATTTCAATATTAAACTTTTCTTCGCAGAGATAAACAAGATCTGCAAGTTCAAGAGAGTTTACTCCGAGATCTCCTGCAAGCTTTGCGTCCATTGTAACATCATCTGCATTCACGCGGCATTCATCTACAAGGAACTGCTTAATGTTCTCAAACATAGTTATCCTCCTATTTTTATAGTTTGTTGTAACCCAACGTTCATAATAATACTATATATTGTTCATTTTGTCAATCCTTTTTCTAAAAAATGGTGATATTCGACAAAATACGAGTCCTGAATTTGTTTCAATTGTATCTATTTTGCAAAACAAAATATTTGTTAACTTACGCTTTATTTTATTGACAAGCACGCCGTGATATGATATAATTTGTATAGTTTAACGCGAAAATGTGGATTAACAGCTTTTTTCGCACGTTAGGAGGTACTATGGAATACGGTTGGATTTGGGTTACGCTTATTGCTCTTGCGATAATAGTTGAGGTGCTTACGGATCAGCTTATCGCGATATGGTTCGTTCCGGGAGCGATAATTTCAATAATCGTTGATTTTTGCAAGGTTGATATCATTTGGCAGGTAACGCTGTTTTTGGTCGTTTCGGCTGTCGGCATTATTATTTCCCAAAAGTTTCTGAGAAAATACATAAAGAGTGCGGCTAAAACGAATATAGAAGCAATTATCGGTGAAAAATGTATGGTAACGGAGAAAATAGATAATTTTGCCGGTGTCGGACAGGTAAAGATAAGGGGTCAGATATGGTCTGCCCGTGGCGTTTGCGAGGACGACGTGTTCGAGCCGGGCGAAATACTCTCGATCGTTGCTATCGAGGGCGTTAAGCTCATTTGCAAAAAGTAATTTGAATTTAATTTGGGAGGATGATTTATGTTTAATACACTTCT
>JAZNFU010000401.1:0-2051 GCA_045576135.1 Eubacteriales bacterium | reverse complement strand
TTACTGCTTCGTTATTATGATAGCACGCCGCCCCTTCTTTGTCAATCGCTTTTGCGTGTAAGTTTTTTTGTTTTTTAGATGAAACGTATTGTATTTTTCCGTATTGTGTGTTATTATTATATGGTAAAATGGCGTGGTGTTGGTGATTTTAACGAAATTTATCAGCCTCGTGCGCTTTATCAGCAACGTATTTAGCTGCGGACCTCAATCGCAGCACCTGGAGGGAAAAAGTATGTACGAATTACACGAACAAATCATTTCATTTGTATTTCTTGCCGCGGCAATCGCGATAGGCTGCCTGCTTAAAAAGAATATGGGTGCGGTTTCGATAGGACTCGCACTTATACTCGGCAGAATTTTCGGCGTCAGCGACTCGGCAATTATTAAATCCTTTAACAGCTCGCTGTTTATAATGCTGCTCGGCGTTATGTTTCTGTTCTCGATTGCACAGAATAACCGCACCCTTGAGCTTCTTGCAAGACGCGCGGTGGTTTTGTGTCGGGGTAAGGTACAGCTGATACCGATAGTTCTTTTCGTATTTTCGGCGATAGTTTCGGCGCTCGGCCCGGGACTTATCTCGACTACGGCGCTCGTTGCCCCCTTGGCAATAGCTCTCGCGGTTGAAACCGACGTCGACCCCATTCGCTTCGTTCTTTTCGGTGCGCTCGGCGCGTTTGCCGGCGGACTTTCACCCATCACCCCGTCTGGCATCGTTGCTATAACCGTTGCCGCAGATAACGGCATTGAGGGCGTTGACCTTGCGATAGCACTTTCGATGTTCCTTGTGATGCTCCTTTGCGCTGTGGGACTTTATTTCCTCGTATTCAAATGGCATAAATATAAGAGCACGGCACCTGTACATAGCTCCGAGGGCGGCGACTCCGCTGACGGCTTCAAGCGTGAAAATATATTCACCGTCATAGGTCTTCTTCTTGTTGCGGTAGGTGCGATGGTGTTTGAAATGAACGTCGGACTCATATCCTTCGCCGTTTCGGTAGTACTTCTGATTCTCGGTGCGGCGGACGAGGCTGATGCGTTCAAAAAGATTCCGTGGAGCACGCTCGTAATGATTACGGGTGTCGGAATGCTTATCTCGGTCGTAACCGAGCTTGGCGGAATAAAGCTCCTTTCGGATATAATGGAAAAGATAATGAACGAGTACGTAGCCTCTGCGGTGGCAACGATATTCTCCGGCGTTACTTCTTGGGTATCCTCGGCATCCGGCGTAGTTATGCCGACCTACATACCTATGGTAGCCAACTGGCTTGAAAGCATCCCGAATCTCAACGCCGTCGACGTTGTAACCGGTATCTGCATCGGTGCAAACGTGGCAGCCTTCAGCCCGCTTTCGAGCTGCGGCGCAATAATGCTCGCGGCTTACTCCAACTCCAAGGTCGTAACCCCCGAGGGCAGACAAAAGATGTTCAACCGTCTGTTCGTCTTCTCCGCCGCTTGCATCGGCGTTTCCGCCATTATCGCTCTCACCGGTTTCTTCAAGATTTTCTGATAGTGAGCGCGTGGCATTGGATTAAAAATTACGGTAGAAGAAGTGTTCCTTGCTTCTACCGTTTTTTTTATTCGTTGGATTCGCATAAATTTATTATCACCTTGTTTTTACGCTTTGCTATCCTCAGCGATTTGTATGCACCACCGTACGAGTGGTTAACAAACGCGATAACCAAGTCGGCGTTTGATATCATCCACTCGTTCCTTTTTAAGATTGCAAACTTTGGAGGAGTGTTCTCGATTGGCGGATAAACGGACGCATCAAAAAAGCCGGATTCCTGACTATGTCTTATTTTAGCTTGCTCCGATAGGTTAAGATAAGGTGTAACGAAGACGAGCTCTATATTCTTATATTCTTTTTTCAAATCTCTGCACGCAGCGGCACAGATTTCATCAAAATCGCCGCATCCTCCAAGATAACAAGTTATAGGTTCGGTATCTCGGATAATATTACGCATTTTTTCTTTTACAGCTTCCTTTACCTCGTCGTGCGAACGAACAAACGCGTGACCAACAAATGAGATTATCATAATACACTTCTCTTT
>JAZNFU010000400.1:0-3872 GCA_045576135.1 Eubacteriales bacterium | reverse complement strand
AGTGCAAATATCCGTGTCAAGTGCCGCACGCTTTAAAATGCGCCGAAGCCGCCGCCGTATATCTCAACGGCTTCGACGCTCGGTACGATTAAAGCAATAGTCATTTTGCACAAAAACTAGGCTTCGATTTCTATTTTATGTGTTCAACTTTTTATTGACAATTTTTTATCAAAATGCTATAATTAGCGTAGAAGCACAATTGTTTCACAACGAAATAAAAGGAGGATTTATATGAAAAACCTTAAGAAACTGTTTTTGTTTATGCTTTGTCTTGTGCTCACTATGAGCGTTTCACTTACCGCCTGCGGCGATGACGAAGAAGATACCCCGCCGGCACACACGCACTCGTGGGGTGAGTGGCAGGTAGTAACAAACGCGACCTGCACGACGAAGGGCTTAGAACAGCGCTCCTGCTCGGGTTGCTCCGAGCGTGAAACCCGTGATATCGCAACCACGGCACATTCGGGCACGTTTGCTTGCGAAATCTGTCAGGCTGATTTGATAATCTTTGAAGAAATCGACCTCTCCTCATACGAATCGATAGGCATTAAGCTTACCGACGTTGAGGCTGTTATAACCGATGAGGGCGTGAATGCTGGAACGATTACGATGGATATCGCAGAGTTTTACGCAGGACTTGACGCTGACGGCGAGCTTACCGGATACGGCTACGCTACGCTCAAGGGTACTTACGCGAATATCGCAAATCTCAAGACGAATATGGACGTTATTATCTTCGCCGAGGATGGCGCGTTATATTTGTCAGCACTCGGTACGTCCCCCTTCTCAGACGATATGTACAGCGACTACAACCTCTACTTTGTCGTCGAGCTTGATAAAGTTCCCGACCTCGCGGAAGCTGAGCAGAGCTTGGCACAGGTGCAGCAGATGATTGACACCTATCTTCCCACTATTGAGGAGTATATCGAAGAAACTCTCGCTCCCATATTTGCAAACGTAGATATCGAGGACGCTATTGACGCTATCACGACTACCACTAACAAGTATTCGATAATGATACTCAACTCTCTGTTCACCGCTACCAAGAATGCCGACGGCACCACCACGGTTGCGCTCGACCTTGACGCAGTTAAGGATTGGTATGCCGCTATACTTACCAACAGCATTGCGGACCTTATCGATATCGTATTGGGCGACGGCGCGGTTGAATCGATAGAAGCGGCGCTTACCGACAAGAAACTTTACAACTACTCCGTAGCACAGCTTATCGCCTACGTTGAGAATGAGCAGGGCGTTGACCTCGTTGAGCTTCTTGCGGCTCTTGACGAGCTTGCGGTTATCATTTCGGGCAACGAGGAGGCAACCTTTGAGTATCTGATTGCTATGGTTGGCGCTATGACCGATATGCCCATCGAGCTTCCCGAGGACTTCGACCTCGACGCTTATCTTGAAGATGAAGCCTTCCTCGCGCTCGCTGTAAAGGACGCTATCTCGATGATGCTCGGTATGACCGACGACCCCGCAACAGAGGATGACGAGGTTTACGCCGCTATGACGGCTATGCTGACGACCGTGTTTGACACTATCAAGGAAAACACGATTTATGACCTTATCTCGAGTGCGGGCGGCGAAGGCGGAGAGATGGTGTCACCCCTCTCGCTTTCCGAAGACGAGATAGACGCTATGATTGAAGGCTTCGGCACTATGCTCGATATGGTATCCGAGATGTTCGCACTTGAACTCACCGTTAACCAGAGCGCAAAGGTAACGGCTCTTAAGTTCAACCTTGCTCTTGAGGATATTCCCGTAGACGAAACCGTCCTCTCGTTCGGCACGTCTATGGTAATTACAGCCGAAAAGATTGCTGCAGACTTTGCTCTTGAAATAGCCGACATAGGTATGGAGCAGGCGTACAGCCTTGAAATCATTCCGAATTATACGGTTCAGAAAAACACCGCGAAGATTGCCGAAATAAAGGAAAAGCTTTCGGTAGCCGACGACGTTCTTACCTACGATATTATCAAGGCTGAAAGAGAAAACGCAGGCAACTACCGCGTTTACAACGATCCGACTAACGAAAGAATATTCGTAGTATACTTCTCTCTCGAAACCTATACCGACAGCGATGGCGACTACTACGTCGGCGAAGCAAGCTTAGAGATAACCGAGATAAAATACGCCGATCTTAACGGTTATATGAGAAGCGTTACCTACGGTCACGAAAATTACGTTTCACTCAGCTACAGCCTCCCCGGCTCACACGATCATCTAAGCATCGACCTCGACTTGTCCTCGCCCGATGTTTACAACACTGACTACGAAGCAAAGGTGGCGTTTATGGACTCGTTTGGCTTGAATGAAATCCTTGAAAGCTTCGAGCCCTACGATACGTCGAACACGTACGTTGATTTCGTATACAATACCGTCACGGGCACGTACGAATTCTACACACAAATCTGGGACGAGGACACGTTTAAGCATATCGGTCACACCTTCGTGAAGCAGAACACCTCCACCTCCGGCAACGAGTGTATGGCAATATATCACAGCGACTACAAGTGCTCTTGCGGTGCGACGTACACCTCCTATTACCAGCTGGACCACGATTTGACTGTAAGCACGAGCGTGAGTGATGACGGTACAGCTTCCTTCACCTATAGATGCAAAAAATGCGACGAGTTTGATGCCTGCGTCGGAAGTGCCGTGCTCAACGCTAATGCCTCGGTAACCTTGGATACGACGCCCGATCCCAATATGCCGAATATGTACACCGACACTCCCGCATCGTTTGCCTTCAGCTATACTCCCGAAAAACTTACTACGCTCTATTTCTCGTTTTCCGATGACAGCGGGCATATCGACCGTCTGGTAATTACCGGCTACAGAAGAAGCCCGGACGGAAGCTATGAACACTCTAACCACACCAACGTTTACGGTGATGGTGAATACCACGCATACGTTTCCGCCGGCTACGAATACTATTTCGTGGTGTCGATCGAGCTTGAATCATCGGTTAAATCCATTGTGGAAAGCGGAAACTTAATCGACGCGAACCTGTATTTGCGTATATAATAAGCAACCGTTGAAAACGACCGACTATAACCAATAGCTAAACGAGGGTAGCTCAAGCGCCAAAGCTTGAGCTACCCTTAAGTCTTCCTTGAAGTCGGCTGTTATTTTTATCCTCTTACCCCACCTTTTGCTTGAATTTTCAAAAAATCAGCGCCCTATTTTGAATAAAACGCATTTTTTCGGCAAGAATGTAAGAGGGCGGCAAGGAAGCCGTAACGAGCTTCTATGCCAAATCAAAGGAGGAGCAAAAATGAAAAACGTTTTATTATCTGTTTTTGCGGTGCTGTGCGCCACACTTATTATTGCGGCTTTGCCGACCGAGGCGGAGGCGGGAATTTACGAGGACACGATAAGAATACATATTCTCGCAAACTCGAATAGCGAAGCCGACCAAAATATGAAGCTTGAGGTGCGCGACAGACTCCTCTCGGGATACTCTGAAATTTTCAAGGGAACCGACGGTATAAGAGATGCCGAGGCGGTGCTTCGGGAAAATCTTTCAAAAATCGAAAGTGACGTTTGCGAGTGGGCGCGCGAATACGGATATTCCGCCGCGGTGTCGCTGAAAACCGAGTGGTATGATACGAGGGATTACGACGGCTTTTCCCTTCCCGCCGGCTATTATTTATCGCTTATCGTAGAGCTTGGGGCGGCAGAGGGCAAAAACTGGTGGTGCGTTATGTATCCGCCGATGTGCCTCGACGTTGCTACCGAAGCCGTCGGCTATACCGAGGCTGAAAACGAGCTGATAGTCGGAAAATACAGTGTTAAATTCAAGATTTTGGAGCTTATTTCAAAAAGCTTTGGCAAAATCTGAAATTTTTATTGATTTTAGTCCC
>JAZNFU010000399.1:0-2657 GCA_045576135.1 Eubacteriales bacterium | reverse complement strand
ATAATCAATAATTTCACGGCGGCAATACTCGGGGATGAGGAGCTGTTCGTCAGGGGCGAGGAGGGTATTCGCGGCGTTGAGCTTATGAATGCGATAGAGCTGTCCGGCTGGCGCGGCGGTGAGCGTGTAACGCTCCCGGTTGACGAGGACGAGTATCTTGAATTGCTTAACGAAAAGCGAAAAAATTCAATAGCAAACAAAAAATCTTAAACAAAATAAAGGACGGAGAAACGCATATGGCGAAATTCTCCGTCCTTTTATTTTTGCTGTTTTTGAAAACATTAGTTTACTAAATGTATTACTTTCCGAGTGCATCGGTGACCGAAACGGTAACCTCGCTGTCGTAGCAGGCGAATATAGCGTCAACGCTTTCTTCATTGCATTTGGGTGTAAATATGCTTACGACGGGAACGAGAATGAGTCCGCCGAGCATAGCGAATACACCCGAGTAAAGCGAGTTCTTGAATGTGAAGTCAAGCACCGCGGTGAAGCCGTTCTGTCCGAGAAGCTCACCGAAGCTCGTGCCTGCAAACATAAGCGCGAGCTGTATCAGCTCAACGGCTACGCCGAATACAAAGCTTACCCAGCAGGCAGTACGGGTTATTTTTTTGCTGTAAAGACCGTATAAGAACGGAGCTATAAACGCACCCGCCAAAGCACCCCACGAAACGCCCATCATCTGTGCTATAAAGGTGAATTCGGGGTTCATATCCTTAACTATTGCGATAAGTGCGGAAACGGCTACGAAGAAGGCTACGAATACGCGAAGAATGAAAAGCTGAGTTTTCTGGCTAACCTCGTCGGTTGCGAGCTTTGGTGAATTGCGTTTTTTCATAAACGGAATAATAACGTCGAGCGTCAGCGTCGATGCGGAGGTGAGAACGAGAGAGGAAAGCGTTGACATCGATGCCGCAAGAACGAGTATTATAACGATGGCGACGATTATATCGGGAAGCGTTGAGAGAATGGTCGGAACTATTGCATCAAAGTTTTTGAAGCTGTCCGCATTTCCGCCCTCGCCAACGAGAAGATTCGTGTAAAGACGTCCAAAGCCGCCGATAAAGTAGCAGCCGCCCGCAACGACGATTGCAAATAAGGTGGAAATTATCGTACCCTTTTTAATAGAATCCTCGTTTTTGATGGAGTAGAACTTTCCTATCATTTGCGGAAGTCCCCAAGTGCCGAGCGAGGTGAGCAAAACGACTATAAGAAGATACAGCGGCTGTGCGCCGAAGAATGAGGTGAACGCACCGTCAGCACCCGCGCTTTCGGGGTAGGGAGAGGGGATTTTCGAAAGATTGCTGACCGCCTCTGAAAGACCGCCTTGAGAGCAGAGGAGCGCTGCGATTACCGCAACTATGCCGAAGAGCATAATTACGCCTTGAATAAAGTCGTTTATTGCGGTAGCCATATATCCGCCAAAGAGAACGTATACGCAGGTAAGCACCGCCATAACGATTATAACTACCCAATAGGGAATATCAAAAGCAATATCGAAAAGGCTTGAAAGACCGTTGTAAAGCGAGGCAGTGTAGGGAATAAGGAAAATAAACACTATAATGGAAGCGGCGATTTTGAGAGGATTTGAGCCGTAACGCTTTTCAAAGAAATCGGGCATCGTTTTGCTCTCAATGTGCTGTGTCATAAGGCGAGTTCTTCTGCCGAGTATAACCCACGCCAAAAGCGAGCCGATAAAGGAGTTTCCAAGACCGATCCAGGTTGAAGCAAGACCGAAGTTCCAGCCGAACTGACCCGCGTAGCCGACGAAGATGACCGCCGAGAAGTAGGACGTGCCGAAGGCAAACGCCGTCAGCCACGGACCGACGCTTCTGCCGCCGAGGACGAAGCCGTCGACGTTCGTTGCGTGCTTGCGGCAATAAAGACCGGTGAAAATCATTGTTCCGAAGAACAAAACGAGAAGTACGGACGTAAGAATTTTTGTTTCCATTTTTAAACCCTTCCTTTTTTTGTTTTTGTTTGGCTTTTGGGCAAAATGAAACAAAAAAGCCCTCTGCCAAAAAAGCAGAGGGCGACATAAAACCGCGGTACCACCTCTATTTACCCGCTTAAAAGCGGGCCTCAAAGACAACGTGCAAAAGCGCATTATTGTCCTCCGCTGTAACGGTCGGAAGCCGTATGAGCCTACGATAATTTCGACTCATCTGCTCGCAAAGTGTATTCGCGGACGTAAAGCTTTCTGTCTTTCACCAACCGACAGCTCTCTGAAAAGCCGACACGTCAACTACTTGTCTTTGGTCGTTGCATTTGACAAAAGCATAGCACTATTTTTCTCGTTTGTCAAGAGTTTTTTGAAAAAATTCCGTTTTTCGATTGTAAAGGCCGATTTTTTAAAATTGGGTAATATATGCGGTTTTTGATTGCAATAAACCCGCAAGGCGTGATGTCATATACTGCAGAGTTGGGATTCCATACATATAGAAATGCGATGCCATACCAAAGCTGCAATTTGGATAAATAAAAGGTGCATGTTCTAAAGGCGGTTTTGAAATTCAATAGAACACTTTGCCTGAGGACAGGAAAAGGGCAGATAATGGGATTAACATTTTCTGCCCTTTTTCTTGATATGTACCGCTTTTATGTGTGTGCACGGAAACCGTTTTAGGATTTGAGGCTATCAAGTCGGAGGCCAAGCGGTC
>JAZNFU010000398.1:0-2474 GCA_045576135.1 Eubacteriales bacterium | reverse complement strand
TCCGTTTTGGCGTTTGTTGTGCTTTGAAAATTTCTTCGCATCACCGCTCGAAAACGCTCCACCGGAGCCTTTTCTCGCTGCTTCGAACCTCTCAAAATAAATTCCACCAAACAAAAAAGCCCAAGCCTTGCGGCTCGGACTTCTTGTTTGGTGGAGGTAGAGAGGTTCGAACTCTAGACCTTTCGCACGTCAAGCGAACGCTCTAACCAGCTGAGCTATACCTCCGTCCAATATATTAAACCACAGATCGCGCGCAAAATCAAGTCTTTTCGTAAAAATTACGCGCGATTCTGAATATAATTTTTCAGTGCTTCAAATGACTCGTCGCTTATGCTGTGTTCCAGCTTACAAGCGTCAGCACTCGCAGTCTGCTCGTCAACACCGATAGACACAAGAAGATTACGCAAAAACGTGTGACGTTCAAATATCTTAACGGCGACGCTTTTTCCGCTTTCGGTGAGGGTGATATATCCGTTTTTATCGACGGAGATATATTCGCCTTCCCTGAGGAGCTTCACGGCTCTCGATACGCTCGGCTTGGAAAAATCCATATATTCTGCGATGTCCAAGGAACGTACTGCGCCCTTTTTTTCGGAAAGCACGTATATCGTTTCAAGATACATTTCTCCCGATTCTTGTAAAGCCACGGTTCTAACCTCCTTCCTTTGTACATATTATATACTACTTCGCAAAATAAATCAAGGCTTTTCGTCAAATCTGCAAAATTCGATATTTTTTGAAAAATAATATTGACAAAATGCAAGAACGAGAGTATTATAATAGTGTTAGCTGAGGCTAACCATTGTTACGGCAGTGAGTTAGCGCGAGCTAACTGAAAGTGGGTGGTATTGTGAATCTGAAATGTGCGGAGGACGGAAAGGAATACGTCATAAAGCGCATTGAGACCGACGACGAAGAGCTTGATGCCTTTCTGTTTTCGCTTGGCTGCTACAGCGGAGAGCCGATAACCGTCGTTTCTCACTTAAAGGGCGGGCTCGTTGTTTCCATAAAGGACGGCCGCTATAATATCGACAATGCTTTGGCGGAGGCAATTATCATTTAAAAACGAGATTTGCCGATGCCCATTGTTTTACCCACTGATTAGCATATGCTAACTGAAATAAGAAGAAGGAGAAATTTATGAGAATCGCTTTAACGGGTAACCCCAATTCCGGTAAGACGACGATGTATAACGCTCTTACCGGACGTAATGAAAAGGTTGGAAATTGGGCAGGCGTTACCGTCGACAAAAAGGAGCATTCAATCAAGAGTAAGTATTCGCCCAAGGGTGAGAAGCTTTTTGCCGTCGACCTTCCCGGTGCATATTCTATGTCACCGTTTACGAGTGAGGAGAGTGTTACGAGTGACTACGTAAAGAACGAGAATCCCGATGTTATCATCAATATCGTTGATGCAACAAATTTAAGCAGAAGCTTATTTTTCACGACTCAGCTTCTTGAGCTCGGCATACCTGTTGTGGTCGCCCTAAACAAGAGTGACGTGAACAGTAAAAAAGGCACGGTCATCGACACTGCAAAGCTTTCCGAAAAGCTTGATTGTACGGTCGTTCAGACGGTATCAACATCTAAAGGCGGGCTTAAAACGCTTATTGAGAAGGCGTGTGCGGTACAAGGTGTAAAACAAAGCGCACCGTATGAGCAGGGGGATGTTGACTTTAGCGACAGAGAAGCCGTAATGGAAGCGGACAGAAAGCGCTTTGAATTTGTAAACGGCATCGTCGCAGAGGTTGAAAACCGCAAGGTCGCAACGAAGGACATGACCGTAACCGATAAAATAGACAAGGTGCTCACGAACAAATGGCTCGGCATTCCGATATTTGCACTCGTTATGTTCCTCGTGTTCTATATATCGCAGACCACTCTCGGCTCGTGGATAGCAGATGGTGTTGAGATAGGCGGAAAGTTCATTCCCGGACTTGTACCCTTACTTGAAACGTTCCAAGAATTTATACGCGGGCTTCTTGCAAATGCCGATCCGTTTTTATCCGCACTGCTCGTTGACGGTATCATCGGCGGCGTTATAGCAGTTATAGGATTTTTGCCGCTTGTTATGGTAATGTATTTCCTTATTGCGATTTTAGAGGACTGCGGTTATATGTCGCGTGTTGCGGTAGTGCTTGACCCTATATTCAAAAAGGTCGGACTTTCCGGCAAATCCGTAATTCCATTTGTTATCACTATCGGATGTGCAGTTCCCGGCGTTATGGCTTCGCGTACAATACGTGACGAGCGTGAGAGAAGAGCAACGGCTATGCTCGCGCCCTTTATGCCTTGCGGCGCAAAAATACCCGTAATCTCGCTTTTTGCGGGCGCATTTTTCGGGAATGCGGGTTGGGTGAGCGCGCTTATGTATTTTGCGGGCATCGTTATAATTTTTGTCGGCGCGTTGCTTATCAAAAAGATTACCGGACGCAAAACGAAAAAATCCTTCTTCATCATTGAGCTTCCCGAATA
>JAZNFU010000397.1:0-4465 GCA_045576135.1 Eubacteriales bacterium | reverse complement strand
GCATAGACTTCAACCCAACCTTCTTCTCGCATCCTATGGTGAAGGACAATCTCACGCTTTCCTCGCCCGATGAGGAAGTCAGAAGCTATTGGGTACGCCACGGTATAGCCTGCTTGAAAATAGCAGAATACTTCGCAAATGAAACGAATATGCCAACCGTAGTTAACATTTGGATACCTGATGGCTACAAAGATATACCTCAGGACAGGCTTGGACCGAGAGTGAGATTTAAAAAATCTCTCGACGAAATTCTCGCAACGCCATACGATAAGAGCAAGGTTTACGTCACTCTTGAGTCAAAGGTATTCGGCATAGGACTTGAGTCCTACACCGTCGGCTCTGCCGAATTCTGTCTTTCATACTCGACAGCGCGCGGCATCACACCCCTTATGGATAACGGACACTATCATCCGACCGAGGTCGTATCCGACAAAATCCCCTCGCTTCTTCTTTTCAACGATAAGATAGCGCTTCACGTTACGCGTCCGGTACGTTGGGACTCCGACCACGTCGTTATCTTCGACGACGAAACGAAGGAAATCGCGAAGGAGATAGTAAGATGCGATGCGCTCGACCGTGTATTTATCGCCCTTGACTATTTCGACGCATCCATAAACAGAGTTGCGGCTTGGGTAATCGGCGCAAGAAATATGCACAAGGCGCTTCTTTACGCCGCACTCACACCAAACGATATGCTCAAGTCATATCAGGACAACTCAAATTACACCAAGATGCTCGCGGTAAGCGAGGAGCTTAAGACGCTTCCGTTCGGTGCTGTATTTGAGGAATATTGCCGCCGCACCGGCGTCCCCGCAGGTATGGAGTGGATAGAGGTCGTTGACGAGTACGAAAACGAGGTCCTTTCGAAAAGGCAGTAAGTAAAGCTCACCCTTCGACTTACAAAAAGGAGCGTTATATGTTTTCGAAATTAAGTAAAATACTTGACCGTCTTCACGACGAATTTAAAATCCCCGGAAACGACCTTACGGTTTTTCATAACGGCGAGTGCGTTTTCCGTGAGCAACGCGGATATTCGGATTACGAGTGTAAAAGAAAGATGACGGGCACCGAGCGCTTCAATCTTTATTCGACCTCAAAAATCATAACCTGCGTCAGCGCGATGACGCTTTGGGAGCGCGGTGAATTCAAGCTCGAAGACCCACTTTACCTTTATATGCCGGAATTCCGTGATATGACCGTAAAAACCGACGACGGTGTCAGAAAAGCCATCGAACCGATACGCATCAAGCATCTGTTCACAATGAGTGCGGGCTTCGATTATAACACGAGCAGCGAGCAAATCAAAAAAGCACAGGCAAAAACCGACGGCGTATGCGGTACGAGAGAGCTTATGCAATACCTCGCCGAGCGTCCACTCTCCTTTGAGCCGGGTGAAAAATGGCAATACAGCCTTTGCCACGACGTTTTAGCGGCGCTCGTGGAGTGCGTCGGTGGAATTCGCTTCGGCGAATACGTTAAGAAAAACGTCTTTGCTCCCGCCGAAATGAATAATACTACTTACTTATTAGACGACGAGCTGTTGCCCACGCTTATGGCTCAGTACAAATACGATTCGCAAAGCGGCGAATATCTTAACGTAGGCACGAGTATACAATCCTTCAAGCTCGGCAGCTCCTACGAATCAGGTGGCGCGGGCGGCGTTTCCTGCGCTGAGGATTATATGAAATTCCTCGAAGCCTTGCGCCTTGGAAAAATCATTGCACCGAGCACGCTTGACTATATGTCCGAGGATTTGCTCACCGACGCCCAAAAAGAAAGCTTCCACGCCGCAGTCCCCACGGTCCCCGAATACGAATACGGACTTGGATTTTTCGCGCGGCACGAATGCGGAGAAAAGCGCGCCTTTGCCGGCACGGGTGCGGGCGGCTGTGCTTACTACGTCAACCCTAATCTCAATTATTCTATGTTCTACGCGCAGCACGTTTTAGCTTCTTTGACAGGCACCGCCTGGAAGCAAATGAAGGATGCGCTCAACGAAATATTCGGATAAAATCAAAGCACGGTACGGCAAAAAGTAATATTTTAGCCGTACCGTTATCATTTTTTTCTTTGTTTTTTACCATTTTTGAGATTTTTTAAGCAAAAAGCAGGGCTGCCCACGAAAAATCGTGGGCAGCCCTCAACAGTTTATTGCTTTTGGCAAAAAGCCGCCCGTCGCTCATAACCCAACATCAGTATCCGCTGATTGGCAGAGCGTCGTTATCCTCGCCGTGCTCTATTTTCCGTACGACGACGTAGTAACCGACCGTGTCGCTGACCTGCACGTATACGCGAGCGCCAAGCGGCTGTCCCATTATAGCGCGGCCGAGAGGTGACTCCTTGCTTATATACCCAAGCGTTGCATTCTGTCTTAAGGTAGTAACGAGCTGTATGCGCTTTTCGGCATTCATTTTTTCATTGAATATCGTAACGTAATCAAAGAGCGAAACGACGTTCTCGCGCTTTTCGGTTTCAATGATTTTCGCCGTTCTTATCATATTTTCAAGATATCTGATACGGCTCTCGTTTTTACGCTTTTCGCGCTTTGCTTCCTTATACTCGGCGTTTTCGGAGAGGTCGCCGAACTCGCGCGTGCGCTTCATTTCAGCCATAAGCTTCGGTGCAAGCTCGGCACGGCGATATTCGATTTCCTCCTCCATCTTCCGAATATCTACCTCGGTAAGCTCGTCGTACATAATTATTTCTTAAGAGAGTTGAGGATTTCGAGAGTATCTCTTGCTATAACGAGCTCCTCGTTGGTAGGAATTACGAATACTCTTACCTTGGAATCGGGAGTCGCGATATCTATCTCCTCGCCGCGAACCTTGTTCTTCGCATCGTCGACCTTGATTCCGAGGAATGCAAGCTTCTCGCATACGAGCTTTCTGTATTTCGCGCTGTTCTCGCCGATGCCTCCGGTAAATACGATAGCGTCAGCGCCGCCCATAGCAGCTACGTAACCGCCCACAAGCTTTACGAGCTGGTGAACGTACATCTTCTCGATAAGTTGAGCGCGTGCATCGCCCGCATCCGACATAGCGTCGATTTCCTGGTTGTCGCTGGTCTTCTGGGATACGCCGAGCATACCCGACTTCTTGTTCATCATCTTATCTATATCGTCAGCCGTCGTAAGCTCACCCTTACGCATAAGGTAAGGAATGATTGCGGGGTCGATGTTACCACATCTGGTACCCATCATAATACCCTCAAGAGGAGTAACGCCCATAGAGGTGTCGTAGCACTTGCCGTCAACAACTGCAGAAAGCGAAGCACCGTTTCCAAGGTGGCAGGTAACCACTCTCGTACCGCTCTTACCGCCCATAAGCTCAATAGCTCTGCCGCTTACGTATCTGTGCGAGGTGCCGTGGAAGCCGTAACGGCGAATCTTATACTTTTCATAGTACTCGTAGGGAAGCGCGTACATATACGCATAATCGGGCATCGTCTGATGGAAGCCGGTATCGAATACGGCAACCTGAGGTACGTTCATAATCTTTTCGCACTCAACGATTCCCTTAAGGTTTGCGGGGTTGTGAAGCGGACCGAGGTCGCAGCACTCCTCGATTATAGCCTTAACCTCATCGGTAACGAGAACCGAACCGGAAAGCTTTTCAGCACCGTGGAGCACTCTGTGTCCGACAGCACCAATTTCATCTACGGAATCGATAACACCAAGCTTTTTGTCAACAAGAGTGTTCAAAACGAGCGTAAGAGCCTCTGCGTGCGAGGGCATAGCGTAGTCGATTTTGTAGTCCTCCTTACCGGGAACCTTGAACTTGAATTTAGACTTTCCGCCTATTTCCTCACAAATTCCCTTTGCCACAACCTGCTCGTTGTCCATATCGATAAGCTGGAACTTGAGCGATGAGCTACCTGCGTTGATTACAAGAATTTTCATTTTTTAGTCCTTTCGAATATATGTTTATTTTTGTTAAGTCAAGAATATTAAAATATACGCCGCGGCAACCGCAATTCCGAGAAGCGCGCCGAAAAGCACCTGAAGCGGCGTATGACCGACGAGCACCTTAAGCTTCTCGGTTTTTACCGTATAATCACGCTCGCGCACAAGCGAATCAAGCGCCTCGGCAAGCTCCTTTATCGTAACCGCCTGCTTTCCGGTTTCGCGTCTGACCCCGCACGCATCGTGCATAACCACGATGGCAAAAACGAGCGATACGGCAAAAATCGTACTACCGAATCCCTGCGTCCAGCCGCACACGGCAGCGAGCGACACGACGGTAGCGGAATGACCGCTCGGCATACCGCCGTCACCGAGCAAGCGTTCAAGCGAAAACCTATGCTCCACGATAAGAATGGTGAGCATTTTCATAAACTGAGCAATCGCCCAAGAAGCAAGCGCAACTATCAAAATGTCATTGGTAAACATATCAACAATCTTTTCCATATTACGCTCCTATTTTGACACATACCGTAATATTTTACCACGAGTGCAAAAATATTTCAA
>JAZNFU010000396.1:0-12510 GCA_045576135.1 Eubacteriales bacterium | reverse complement strand
AAAGACCTTCATTGACTGCACGGGTGACGCAGACGTTTGCTATGCGGCGGGGGCGGAATTTATGTTTTCAAATGAAAATGCCGAATTGCAACCCGTTTCCACCTTCTTTTTGATTGACGGTATAGATGAGGAATTCGTCGGTACGCATATGGGAAATCACTCGATGCCCGAACGCGAGCGCAGATGGATGGACGAAATAGAAGAAGCACGAGAGCGCGGAGAATTTCCGTGCGGCACGCAAAAGGTACGCATATACAAGCAACTGAACGGTGTCTTTTCCGTTAATATGTGTCAAATCGACGAGCCGTTCGACGTTACCGATCCCGATTTGGTAACGAAATCGGAAATAGAGGGAAGACGGCAGGTCAAAATGATTTTTGATTTTTTGAAAAAGTATATTCCCGGATTTCAAAATATACGCCTGATTGATTCATCGGCCCGTGTAGGTATACGCGAGTCAAGACGAGTGGTCGGCGAATACGTATTAACTCATAACGATATATTGCAGGCAAAACCGTTTGAGGATAACGTCGTGTTACTCTCAAGCACCGTAGACGTGCATACCGCATCGGGAAGTGTTATTTACACGCCGACGAGGGGCACGTCGGTCTATTCGATACCTTACCGCGCGTTAGTCGCAAAGGATTTTCATAACTTATGGATGGCAGGCAAGTGCGTATCGGCAGATCGCTACGCACAAGGAGCGATTCGCGTGATGCCTCCGAGCGTTGCGATGGGACAAGCCGCCGGGGCCGCCGCAGCAATTGCTTGCCGCAAGAATACGAAAGCAAAGGACGTACCATATCACGAATTGCGCTCGGTTCTGATCGAACAAAACGCATATTTGGGTTAAACAATCGGTATCAATTTTGGCTATACAGCAAAAACCTTCTCGGACGAGTGGGTGATGTTCTTTTGAAAGCTGTCGCTAAGTGCGAGCATCGCAACTGACCGGTCGAACGCAAAACGACCTAAGCCCAAACACATATACAAACAGAAAGAGCAAACACGCAAAGGGCGAAAAAACCTTGCGTGCCTGCTCTTTTTCTGTTAGTTTTAGTTTAAAGTTATGAGGCTCGCTATGCTCGCCGTTATGAGCTTGCACGCTAAGTTCGGGAAGGTTTTACTTTTTCGCTTTTCACTAAAGCCGTCCGTGAAGGCTTTGGAAGTAATAGTGAAGAAGCAGAACGCAAAAGCTCACCCCCAGGGCTTCCCCCAAAAAACACTTTCCGGCGTCTTTTTCCGCAGAGAAAAATATTTTCTGTTTTCGGGTTGAAAAGTAATACGTTTTATGGTACAATTACGAATATCTCACTACACCCCGGAGAAGTTATGAAAATCAAAGGCGCAATATTCGATATGGACGGTACGATTATAGATTCACTGATGTTTTGGGATTGCCTGTGGCGGAGTATCGGCGAAAAGTATATGGGAAATGCCGACTTTAAGCCGAGTGACGAGGTAAACAAAAAGGTCAGGACGATGATTTATAAAGATGCCATGACGTATTTTAAGGACTATTACAAAATACCCGTTGACACCGAAGAATTCCTGCGTTTTACCTCGGGCGGTATCAACGATTTTTATAAAAACGTGGCAAAGGTGAAGCTCGGTGCGGATAAGCTTTTGGCTTCACTCAAGGCGCAAAACATCAAGCTGTGCCTTGCCTCTGCGACTGCTATGACAGAGGTGACGTATGCGTTGGAGTGCCACGACCTTTTGAAATATTTCGATCTCGTGCTTTCCTGCGCCGAAATCGGCGTTGGTAAGGATCAACCCGACGTCTATCTCAAGGCAGAGAGCTTGATGGGTATTCCTCGCCGTGACGTCTGTGTTTTTGAGGATTCTTACGTCGCACTCGAAACCGCAAAAAAAGCCGGTTTTCAGACGGTGGGCATATATGACCGTTACAATTTTGAGCAAGAACGGCTGAAAAAAGCATCCGATATCTATTTGGGCGAAGGTCACCCGTTGACCAAATTGATTGACGTAATTAACAAATAGTTTTCTCTGTTATTCGCCTGCCGTAGATTCTACCGTGACGGCATCTGATTATATGCAACAGCTTCGCAGTTGACATATATTCTTTTCTATGCTATAATTAGCTTCTCAAAAGCGGTTCTCAAAAAGAAAGGAATACAAAAATGTCTAATATTTGGCACGATATTTCGCCAAAAAGAATCACCGCAGAGGACTTTATCTGCGTAATTGAAATATCCAAGGGAAGCAAAAAGAAGTACGAGCTTGACAAAGAAACGGGATTTATTATACTTGACCGCATTCTTTACACCTCGACTCACTACCCCGCAAACTACGGATTTATACCGCGCACCTATGGTGACGACGGCGACCCGCTTGACGTTCTGTTGCTCTGCGCAGAGCCGATTGAGCCGCTTTCGCTCGTGAGAGCGTACCCCATTGGTGTTATTTCGATGATAGACAACGGCAGAAACGACGAAAAAATAATTGCCATTCCGTTTAACGACCCGAACTATAATCAATACACCAACATTGACCAGCTTCCCGTTCACGTTTTTGATGAGATGCGACATTTCTTCTCGGTCTATAAAAATCTTGAAAACAAGACTACCGCAGTAAACGAGGTCAGTGACCGCAACGAAGCTATAAAGGTAATCAAGCTCGCCATTGACAGCTACGTTGACAATTTCTGCAAGTAGTCTCGGCAGCTCATAACTCAAAAAGCATTTGCGTCTCTGCAAATACAGTGCTTATAAAGAATAGATGGCTTTCTCGAATTTTACATTCATTGTTACTATGAAAGCGAGATGATACATTATGAACGACTGTATAAAAAATAACCGTTCTCAATTTTCTCATAAGCAAAACTTGCATACTCACACAACCTATGCCGATGGAAAGGACACGCCGCAGGAGCTGGTGCCGGAGGCTATAAAAAGGGGATTTAAATCAATCGGCTTTTCCGAGCACTCATATCTTAAGTATTCGTCGTTTCCAAATCAACTTACCGTTGATAAAATGCCGCTGTATAAAAAAGAAATAGAAGATTTGAAAAATAAATACCGAGAGCAGCTGAGCATATACTGCGGACTCGAATACGATTTTTATTCGGACGTCGATACGGCGGGGTTTGATTATCTTATCGGCTCGGTTCATTATCTTGACTGCGGCGGCGAGGTAAAAACCTTTGACCGAGGGCTTGCCGAAACGCTTGATTACGTCAAAGAAAATTTCGGCGGCGAGGGGCTCGCTTTCGCCAAAAGATATTTTGAAACGGTAGCAAGGCTTCCCGAAAAACGCAGCTTTGATATTATCGGTCACTTCGATATCATAACGAAAAACAACGAAAAGCAAAGTTTTATTGACATTTCGTCGCAAAATTATCTAAAAATGGGATTCGAAGCCATTCACTCCTTGAAAGGAAAAATTCCGTTCTTCGAGGTCAATACGGGCGCTATTTCCCGCGGATACAGGACTTCGCCGTATCCGCAAATGGAGTTTTTGAGGGAGTTTAACCGTGCGGGCTTCGGTGCTGTTATAAGCTCGGATTGCCACGATAAAAATTACATAGATATATACTTTGACGAGGCGAGAGAGCTTCTTTTGGCAGCAGGCTTCAATTCGAGGTATATTCTTACCGATAACGGCTTCTTGGAGGTCGGATTATGAGTCCCATAACGATAACTATACTGCTCTTTTCCCTCTTTGGCGCTGTCGATTATCTTATAGGCAATAAAATCGGTGTCGGACGCGAATTCGAAAAAGCCTTCACCCTATTCGCTCCTATGGCGCTGTCTATGCTTGGAATGATAGTTATAGCTCCCGCTATCGGGGCGTGGCTGTCCCCCGTTTTCGAGGGATTTTATAATGCTTTCGGGATAGACCCGTCCATTATTCCCGCCTCGCTCTTTGCAAACGATATGGGAGGCGCACCGCTTGCTCAAAGCATCTGCAAATCACTTGACGTTGGAAATTACAACGCTTTCGTAACATCCTCGATGATGGGATGCGTAATATCCTTTACAATTCCCTTCTCGCTCGGAATGGTTAAGCAAGAGCAGCACAAAGAGCTTTTCTTCGGCTTACTCTCCGGTATCGCGACGATTCCGGTGGGCAGCTTCGTTGCGGGATTGATTTGTAAGATAAGCCTTTTGCCGCTTATCTTAAATCTTTTACCTTTAACGATACTCGCGCTCGTAATTGGCTTCGCATTGATTTTCGTTCCGAAAATTTGCATTAAATGCTTTGCTGTGTTTGGAATCTTTATGAAAATTTTAGGCGTCGCGGGACTCGTCGTTTCGATATTCACCTTTTTAACGAAGATTGAAATAAGCCCGTATTTCGATACGTTTGAAAACGCGGCGTTCGTGTGCGCCAACGCTTGCGTGACGCTTTCGGGAGCGTTGCCCTTAATGTTTATTATAACGAAGCTGTTAAACAAGCCGCTTGAAAAATTGGGCTCAACGATGGGTATCAACGGTATTTCGACTCTCGCCCTTCTCGGCAGCTTGGTTACCAACGCCTCTACCTTTGGCATTATGGACAAGATGGATAAACGCGGGGTTGTTTTGAACTCCGCATTCGCGGTATCGGCCTCCTTCGTGTTTGGCAGCCATCTCGCCTTTACGATGGCTTTTAACGCCGGCTACGTTTTGCCGATGATTATCGGCAAATTAATTTCGGGCGCGTGTGCGGTGCTCCTGGCGTATCTGATATATAAAGACGATGCACGAAAAACATCCGAGTTATTATAAAACGGAGGAGAAATAATGATAGAATTTGCTTGTAATTGCGATATGAAGGTCCACCGAGCGCCGCTTGAGAGGTACGAGATTCGCGAGGGTGCTATAAACGAAATACCAAAGCTTCTTTGCGGATATAAGGGTGTGTATTTGGTTGCCGATGCGAACACTTACGAGGCTGCGGGTGCGGCGGTGGAAGAAATTTTGAAGGCAAACGGTATGTATTATAACACCTTCGTGTTTAAGGCTCCGCACGTTCTTCCAAACGCCGAGAGCATCGGAGAGGTGCTGCTTAATTTTCAAAACCTGAACGCCAAATCGAATATATTCGAATACACGGCAAGACCTGATTTCATTCTGGCGGTCGGCTCGGGCACGATAAACGATATCTGCCGCATCACGAGCTACCGCTTCGGTCTTCCCTACGGAGTCGTGGCTACTGCGCCGTCTATGGACGGCTATGCGTCCGCCGGCTCTCCCCTGCTCCACGACGGGACGAAATCAACCGTTCAAGCAACTACTCCGAAATATATCGTAGCCGACCTTGACGTATTAAAGAATGCTCCGTACGAAATGATGCTCGCGGGCATCGGCGATATGTTCGGTAAATATACCGGTATGCTCGACTGGGAATTGGCAAGAGATTACAACGGCGAGTATTTTTGCGATAAAATCGGTGCTGACGTTATCGCCGCTACCAACAAATGCCTCGAAAACGGCTACAAATTGGCGCAAAGAAGCCCCGAATGTATAAAAAGCATTATGGAGGGATTTCTCGTCACCGGACTCGGTATGGCTTTTACCGGAAATTCCCGACCCGCGTCAGGCTCGGAGCATATAGTTGCTCACGCTTGGGAATTATTCGATATCGAAAGCGGAAAGTCCCCACACCTTCACGGCCTTGAGGTTTGCGAAGCTACGAGATTGATTGCATTTATGTACAAAATGCTCCTTGCCGAAACCAAGGACGCTCACCTGTGCGAGCTTATAACCAAATATATTCCGTATTTCGACGCCGTCGAGGAATTTTGTCGAAAAATGGGTGTACCGCCCACGGTTACGGATAGGGATATAATTATCGCGGGTATCAAGCGCGCGCTCGTTATGCGTGACAGATACACTATTCTGTTCTATCTTCGCGATATGGGGAAATTTGACGAGTACGCAGAGCGGGCAGCCGATATGCTCTTAGAGGTTATCTGACGAGGGTGTATAAAAGCCCCGCGGCACGCAAGCCTACGAAATATTTTGGGATACCCGGCTTTACTGATGCCGGGTATCCCCTTTTTACCGTTTTTATATACGAAGTTTTTAAATTATATCACCGTTTTCTATCCACGGCTCTGTGGATAATCTTTATCAGCTCAACTATCGGTATAATGAGAATTGCAAGACCGAAAGCAATAGCGTATTCGGTAAGGTCGAGGTGCGCAAGCTCAAAGGCATTTGCAAGGAAATCGACCTCGATTACCAAAGTGGTGAGCAACAGCGAGAGTATTCCCGCGCCCCAAAGCCATATATTCTGAGTCTTCATTCCGAAAATCGAGCCGTGAAGCGACCTCATATTGAACGCGTGGCATATTTCGCAAAGCGAAAGCGTAAGAAACGCCATAGAGGTACCGAGCATTTCGGCAGAATACGTGCCCTGTGCAATAGCTTCGGCGTGGTGAAGGTCGGCGAGCAGGAATCTTCCTATCAGATAGGAAACCATAGTGATTACGGTTACGAGAACGCCCTGATAGGCAACGGCAAAGCCAAGACCGCCCGCAAAAATTCCCTCCTTGCTGTCGCGCGGCTTGCGCTTCATAATGCTTTCCTCGGGCTTTTCCATACCGAGAGCGAGCGCGGGGAAGCAGTCGGTAATAAGGTTTATCCAAAGCAGGTGCACGGGCGCAAAGATGGAAAATCCAAAGAGCGTCGCAAAGAAGATGGTCAATACCTCGGACAAGTTCGAGGCGAGCAGGAACTGTATGGCTTTTCTTATGTTGTCGTAAATTCTTCTTCCCTCTCCGACAGCCGAAACTATCGTTGCGAAATTGTCGTCGGCAAGAATCATATCGGCTACGTTTTTGGTAACGTCGGTACCCGTAATACCCATTCCGACGCCTATATCCGCGTTTTTGATAGAGGGCGCGTCGTTAACTCCGTCACCCGTCATAGCGGTAACCCTGCCCTTTGCACGCCAGGCGTTGACTATTCTCGTTTTATGCTCGGGCTGAACGCGCGCGTAAACGCTGTATTTCTCAACCGCAGATGCGAATTCCTCGTCCGAAATATTATCAAGCTCACTGCCCGTAATAGCCTCGGACGCATCGGTGATTATACCAAGCTCGGTTGCGATGGCAACCGCGGTATCCTTATGGTCGCCGGTAATCATTATCGGGCGGATACCCGCACTCGTGCACTCTCTTATCGCATCCTTAACCTCGGGACGAACCGGGTCAATCATACCGACGAGGCCGAGGAAGCAAAGCTCGCACTCAACGCTTTGAGAGTCGTATACGGCAGGCTCCGCCGAAAGCTCCTTTTTAGCCGCCGCGAGAACGCGAAGCGCTCTGTTTGCCATATTCTTATTAGCAGAGAGTATATCGGCGCGAAGCTTTTCGGTAAGCTCCACGACCTCGCCGCCGACGAGCGCCTTGGTGCATCTTTTCAAAAGCTCGTCGGGTGCGCCCTTGGTGAACTGAACGAGTGCGCCGTCCTCGGTTTTATGGACGGTTGACATCATTTTTCTTCCCGAATCGAAGGGAACCTCGCCGACTCTGACAAGCACGTTCTTCTGCGTATTCTTGGAAAGACCTAATTTTTCGGCATAGTTAACGAGCGCACACTCGGTAGGCTCGCCGACGGCGGTTCCCGCCTCGGTGTCAAACTCGGCGTCCGAGCAAAGCGACATAGCGTTTGCAAGCAGCGCCTCGTCCTCGCCGTAGTGGTCAACGACCGTCATCTTGTTCTGCGTAAGAGTACCGGTTTTGTCCGAGCAAATAATCTGCGTACAGCCGAGAGTTTCAACCGCGGTAAGCTTGCGGATAATAGCGTTGCGCCTTGACATATTGGTGACGCCGATGGAAAGAACTATCGTAACGACGGTGGCAAGTCCCTCCGGAATTGCCGCAACCGCAAGAGAGATGGCAATCATAAAGGAATTCAAAATAGGCTCGAAGCCTATACCGTCGCGAATGAGCTGAATGCCGAAAATGACGACGCATATACCGATAACGAGATAGGTAAGAACCTTAGACAAGCCCGCAAGCTTAATTTGCAGGGGAGTTTTGCCCTCCTCCGCTTTGGCAAGAGCGTCGGCTATCTTACCCATTTCGGTGTCCATACCGGTGGCGGTTACGACAGCCTTGCCGCGACCGTAAACCACGGTCGAGCCCATAAACACCATATTTTTTCTGTCGCCGAGAGCGACGTCACCGCCCTCGCCCGCACCGAGCGGCTCTACCTTTTTATCAACCGGCACCGATTCGCCCGTCAATGCCGCTTCCTCAATCTTCATAGAAGCGCACTCGATAATACGCGCGTCGGCGGGAACCGAGTCACCCGCTTCAAGAACCACGATATCACCGATAACCAGATCCTCGCTCGAAACGAGCATTTGCCGTCCGTCACGAATAACCTTACTCTGCGCCTTTGACATTTCCTGAAGCGCCTCGATTGCACGCTCCGCCTTGCTCTCCTGGAAGACTCCGAGAATAGCGTTGATAAGCACGACGGCAAGAATTATAACCACGTCGGAGGGGAAGCCCATATGACCCGAGCTTATACCCTCGTAAATTTCCACGCCCGCAGAAATCGCCGCCGCAACGAGAAGTATAATAGTCATAGGCTCCAAAAGCTGTCCAAGGAAGCGGTGCAAGAGCGACTCTCGCTTTGCCTCAACCAATTTGTTTTTTCCGTTTTTCTCAAGCCTTGCAGCCGCCTCAGCGCTGTCAAGACCGTCCGTACTGCTGTCTGTGGCAAGAATTACTTCGTCACAGCTTTTCAAATAATGTTTCACGTTTTTCCTCCCATATTTATATTTATTTTATTTATTTGCAAACAAAAGTATGCAAAAAGCATATAAAAAAGACTTTTGCGACGCTTGGTCACAAAAGTCTTGCCATCTTCGTAGATTCACTCAACCGGGCAACAGGTGCCGAGATGACGGTTAGTGAAAATGCAGAGCATTCAGCTACTCCCCTTTGTTCTGTCGTCATTATAACACAAAAAAGCTATCTTGTCAATCGCGTTTTTCAAAAAATCGCCTAGTTTAATTCGACAAAATTCCGAGGGGTATTGATTTTTATTATCCTTTATGTTAAAATATATTCCATCATTCAATTTATTCGAGGTCTTATGGAAACTTTGGAAATAATCGCGCAAATTCTCGGCATATTCGGTATGATATTTATGATATCCTCCTACCAAATCAAAAGCCAAAGAGGAATTATAGTACTACAGCTTTTCGGAGCCTTGTTCTTCTTCCTTAACTTTTTATTCCTCGGAATAGCGTCGGGAATGGTGCTCGCGGGAATGATTCTTAACTTCATAGCCATTCTCAGAGCGATAGTATTTTCAAACAAGGCACGCTTCCGCGCGGACAAAAAAATATGGCTTTGGGGCTTTATCGCTTCCTATTTCGCCACCTACGTTCTCATCTTCACCGTGCTCGGCACCGAGCCGTCGGCGGAAAATCTTATTATCGAGCTTCTTCCCGTTATCGGTATGATATCAAGCAATATCGCATTCTTCAAAAACGACGCTCGCTCGGTAAGACTTCTCGGCTTCATAACCTCTCCGATGTGGCTGATATACGATTCGTTCCGCTTCTCCCTCGGCGGCATAATCACCGAAGCCCTAAGCCTTATCTCGATAATCGTCGGACTTATCCGCTACGATATAAAGAAAAAAGAACCCTAAGATAACGAAAAATCCCACTCGTGAGCTAAAAAATGCCCGAATGGGATTTTATTTTTTCGTATCATCTGCGCTCGCTCCAAGCTATCCGCGCGTCCCGCTTATTCCAAGCCCAAAACCCTTTTGATATTTCCCGCGAAAATCATTTCGCGCTCGGCGTCGGTCAGAGGAATTTTATTAAACCGCTCAACTTCGCCGACGCCGTCCCACATCGGAAAATCGGTGGCGAAGAAAAATCTGTCAGCTCCGAGCATATCGATAAGCTCGCGAGCGCGCTCGGGCGTTATAAAGGGCAGCGAGGAGCAGGTGTCGAAATACACGTTTTCAAGTCCACAGTAAATGGAAGCGGAGTCCCAGCATCTGTAGCCGCCGAAATGAGCCGCAATAAAGGTCGTGCGAGGATATTTTTTCGCCATACTGACGAGTCTGTGGGGCGCTGAATACTCGTATCTGTCGTCACCCATATGAAGAAGAATCGGGAGTCTATCCGACGCGGCGCGGTAAAACTTCTCGGCAAGCTCGTCGTCTATATTGAATTTCTGAAAATCCGGGTGAAGCTTAATGCCCTTAAAGCCGTTTTCGACCGCCCAGTCAACCTCACGCATAACCTCGTCCTCTGTAAGCTCCTGATGAAGCGTTATAAAGCCGATAAATTCGGAATGAGCCTCAACCTCACGCTTGATAAACTCGTTGATTGTGCGCACCTGGTGCGCGGTGGTAGCCACCGAATGCACGACGAATCTGCCGATTCCCGCGCGGCGTCCGTCCTCGATAAGCCTTTCTGCCGTTCCTGCGGGCATCTGCATTTTTATATCGTAAAAAACGCCTATGGTGTCGGTTGCCTTTGCCGCTATTTTTTCAGGGTATATGTGTGCGTGTGCGTTTATTATTTCCATTTCTACCTCGTTTGCCGACGCCGAGATAAACGAAGTGCGCCGACACGATATTGCTTTATTTTTTAATTGTAATACCTTATTCCCTTTTTGTCAATATTTTAAAACAAAAAAACACAGTATTTTCAAGACTTTTCGGGCGGTTTTTATTGACATATCCCAACCGCTTCTGTATAATAAAAGCAATACTAACCATTGAGGTGCGATATGAAAACCATAAAAGATATGAAACGCGAAATCGTGGCAAGGCTGTTCAACGTCAAAAGAAAAGAAGACGACACAGACGCCGTGGCACTCTTAATTCCGTCGGGGGATGCACCAGACTCGTACCGTTTTCCCGACGTGGATTACGCAGATAAATCGCGCGCCGTGTGGCTTCCCGCAACTCACTGTTCAAGATTGCAAAGAGAGCTTGCACTCGGTGGTGAGGACAGAATACGCACGGACGTCGAGTGGAGAAACAAGATAATAGGCGCGCTGAAATATTGGCTCGATAACGACTTTCTCAGCGATAACTGGTGGTACAATCAGATAAGCACGCCGAAAGTGCTTCTCAGCCTATCGCTTATGCTCGGCGAATACTTGCCCGAGGATATGAGGGAGCCGATAGAAAAAATCGTGCTTCGCGGCAGCTTCAAGGCAAATCTTATGCTCGGTATGACTACCTATACGGATATGCCGAGGCACAACGGTATGCCGAACAATTGGCGCGCGGCAAATCTTATGTGGGCGGCGGGCACTACCGTATATCACGCGCTGTGGAGCGAGGACTGCGAGCTTTTGAAAATCGCCACCTCTCTTATCGAAAAGGAGCTGTGCTTCTCGCATACCGGAATTCAGGAGGACGGTGCGTTCATTCAGCACGGCAGACGCTGGTATTCCGCAGGCTACGGTACGGCATTCGTTAACGAAATAACACCGCTTTTCAATATGCTCGGCGGTACGGAATTTGCAATTTCAAAGGAAAAGGAAAAAATTCTTCTCACGCATATACTCGACGGACAGCGTTATATGCACAGAAACGGTTGCTTCGACTATAACGCAATCGGAAGAAATATATCGCGCAAGCTCGGCGGCGGCTCACCCACCTACGCGGCTACGCTGAAGCTTCTTTCCGAAACCGACGGAATCTCACGTCGCGACGAGCTCGTTGCGTTTTCCTGGGAGCTGACGGAAAAGGATAGCTTTGAAGGCACTAAATATTTTCCGAGCATAGCACAGCTTTGCCATAAAAAAGACGGCGTTTATATCGGCGTCCGAGGAAGAAGCGTGGGTATACTCGGTGCGGAGCATTGCAACGGGGAGGGCGTGCTCTGCTATAATATGAGCTACGGCACGGTCACCTGCTTCTTGGAACGCGGCACGGAATATCTGAACGTATCGCCCGTCTGGGACTTTTCAAAAATTCCCGGCACTACCGCAAGAGCCGAGGGTGACGAGCAGATTTTCGCACACGAGGGTTGGTCGGAAACTGTCGAAACCGAGTGCCGCGCGGCAGGATACGCCGACGGCGGCTTTGGAATTCTCACCGAGCGTACGGCGCACGACGGCATTTCGCTCGATGCAACCTTCTTCACCTTCGGCGCTTGTATGGTGGCGCTCGGCGCGAATATTAACGACGAGCGCGGCGAGGTGCTTTGCACGACGGTTGAGCAATGCAATCCGACCAGTCCCGAAATCAAGAAAAACCGCGTGAAAAACGGCAGAGTAAATTATCTTAACCTTTCAAGCTCCGCCGATTTCATAACGACTCACGAGGCGAGAGTGGGAAGCTGGCACAGAAACTGCATCCCCGCGTCAGACGAGGCAGTAAGCGGTGAAATTCTCACCATTACCATACCGACGAAGACCGGTGACACATACGCGTACGCGGTATATTGCGGCGACGAGCCTGAAGTTACCGTTCTTCGAAACGACGCCGAGTGTCAGGCTATTTTGACCTGCGGCAAGCTTATGGCGGCGTTCCATAAGGATACGAAAATCACACTTGGTGA
>JAZNFU010000395.1:0-3231 GCA_045576135.1 Eubacteriales bacterium | reverse complement strand
TTCCTAAGACCGCTTGGCCTCCGACTTATACACGGAAGCTCCTTTGCCCTCGCGCCGACGGCAACCGCAACGTAAAGCGTGCCAACCTTTTGTATAACTACGTCGTCTATTATCTTCATATTAACCCCACCGCAAAATTTCGCGCGCACCCCTCGGGTACACCGAAGCGTATTTTTTATTTACACGGCACGTTTGCCGTGCTCACGTATATTTTATCACAAAGCTTTTAATCTTTCAAGCATATTTTTAATTATTGGTGTTATATTCGACATTTTGCTTTTGCAAGGTATGGTATTATTATTCTTGCCGCGCGTATCAAAAAACGGTGCGGAGGCATAAAATGAAGAAAGCTAAACTTATACGGAGGAAACTAAAAATTGATTATACATACGGTAGCCGAAAACGAGGATTTACGCTCGATAGCGAGAAAATACAATACCTCGCCGATACATTTGGCTGAAAACAACGGTCTGTCAGCGGGGGAAAGGCTTATCGAGGGTGAGCAGCTTGCCGTCGCTACGCCGACGAGAACCTACACGGTAAAGGAGGGGGAAACCCTATCGGCAATAGCGCGGCGCTTTCGGGTAAGGAAGGAGGAGCTTCTCGCAATTAACCCAAGCCTATTTGGAAAAGAGGATATATACGCAACGCAGCCGCTTGCGATAAAATACGAAAAGGAAAATCTCGGAATGGCGGCGGCAAACGGATATATGCACCCCTCGCTTCGACGTGACGCGCTTTACCGCGTGCTTCCCTATCTCGTTTACGTTACGGTGACCGGAGCCGTCACCGACGGCGAGAGCGTATACACGCCCGGGCGCTCGTGTGAGCTTGCCACCGAGATAAAGCGGTGCGGAAGACTCCCGCTTATGCGGATTTACGACAAGACCGACGGCGGCTTTTCAAAAAGTGCCGTGCGCCGCGGTAATTTATGTGACGCCGTTATAGCGGCGGCGGTAAACGACGGTTATTCGGGTGTCGTGTTTGCGGGGGGCGGCGACGGGGGTGCTGAGTACTCGGAATTTTTATTCGAGCTTCGCAAAAAAATGATAGGCTCGGAGCTTATACTGATAAGCGAGCGTCCGCTGGGCGAGGACTCGGCGCGCACCGAGCTTACCGACGGAAATATCGCGGTTTACTCAAAAATCGACGACCCGAATCCGCGAGCGTTCGGCGAATGCGAGGAAAAAATGCTCCGCGCATACGCGGAGCACTCGGAAAGCTCAAAAACCTTTTTGGACCTCTGTACCCACGCGTATCGCGACGGCGAATTTATCACGCTTTCAGATGCGAGGGCGGAATGTCTTCGCCTTGGGGGCAAAATAGAAACCGACAAGGATACGCTTATTTCAAGCTACACCGATAAAAGAGGACGGAGGGTGCGCTTCGAGTCGCTCGCAAACGTAAAAGCCAAGCTCAACCTACTCGGCGAGCTTGGCTATATGGGAATTAACGTAGATATTGCGAGCGTGCCAACGAGCTATCTTATAGCCTATCATATGACCTTCTCGCCGGTCTTTCACACCTCGCTTTATTCGGATATGTAATTTCTGATGCGAAGCGGAATCCCAAGTGATTTGGAAATCTCAATACACTGTTCTACCTCTTGTGCGCTAAGCATCTCTTTTACGACCGAAAACGCCACGTTTTTAAACCTTTTATTTACATTATTTGCAAAATCGAGCATTGATTTATGCGCACGCCCCTTGTATATCGAACGGCAAAGCTGCTCGTATTTTTCCTCGCTTGGCGCGTTCAGGCTTACCGAAACCTTATCAAATACGCCGTAGTCCTCGGACGTATCGCGGCAGTTTATCAAATCCGAGTGTCCGTTGGTATTAACGCGTATCGGTATTTTGGGGTATCGCGATTTCAGCTCGCGCGCTATACGAAGCATATCCGAAAGGCGCTCGCTCGGCTCGCCGTAGCCGCAAAAAACGAACTCGGCTGTGCTCGGTGAGTAAAGGCTTGATACCGCCGCGAGCACCTCGTCGGGAGTCGGCTCGTACGAAAGCCAAAGGCTCGCCGAGCCGTATGCGCCATCACCGTTATTTCTTATACAAAAGCTACACGCATTCGAGCAGCGGTTTGTTAAATTGATATATATACCGTTTTCCACGGTATATGCAAAGCAGGTTCCCTTTTTCATATACCAAACAGCTCCCTTGCATTTTTTTCGGTAAGTGCCGCGCACTCTTGCTCGCTGATGCCGAGAATTTCGGAAAGCGTGCGGTTGGTGTATTCAAGATATCCCGAATGATTGAGCTTGCCTCTATGTGGGTGCGGCGCAAGATACGGACAGTCGGTTTCTACCATAACCGACTCCCCGGGAAGCATTTTTGCGACCTCTCTTGATTTTTTTGCATTCGTAAAGGTGAGCACACCCGAAAAGGATATCATATACCCTCTGCCGACAAGCTCGCGAGCCATCTCGGCACTTCCCGAAAAGCTGTGCAAAACGCCGCGCACGTCGGGATAGCGCTTCAAAATTTCAAGCACGTCGCCGTGTGCATCTCTGTCGTGTATAATCACCGGCAGAGATAGCTCTCTTGCAAGCTGAAGCTGCATATCAAAATATTCCTGCTGAAGCCTTTTATCCGTGTCGGGATAATGGTAGTCGAGTCCTATCTCACCAAGCGCGACACACTTGTTTTCCCCATCAAGAATAAGCTGCTTTACACGCTCTATGGCATCGGCGGGCTTCTCGGAAAGGTAGGTCGCGTCGGTGGGGTGAATACCGAGCGCCGAATACATATTCCCGTATCTTTTGGAAAGTGCTATAACCTCGGCGCAGTTTTCGGGCGAGGTGGCGACGTTAACCGCACCCGAAAGCGAGGTCGAAAACAGCTCGTCTAAAAGAGCAGTCGCTCCGCCGGGGTATTCCTCGGCGAAGCGTTCATCATAATAATGTGAATGTGAATCAAAGTATTTCATCAACGTATTCTGTCACCGCATTTAGCAGAGTCGTCGAGGAATACGACCTTTACGTCATCCTCGCCCGAGGCGAGTATCATTCCGCGGCTCTCAACTCCGCAAAGGGTTACCGGCTTAAGATTTGCGACGAGCACTATCTTCTTTCCGATAAGCTCCTCGGGCTTGTAGAATTTAGCTATACCCGAAACGACCTGACGCTTTTCGTAGCCGAGGTCGACTATGAGCTTCAAAAGCTTCTTTGCTTTCGGCACAGGCACGCACTCAAGGATTTTCGCAACGCGAAGCTCAACGGCACCG
>JAZNFU010000394.1:0-3167 GCA_045576135.1 Eubacteriales bacterium | reverse complement strand
TCACTATTACCTTTTACCTAATCGACAAGTTTCGAGATAAGAGTGAAAAGTGAAGAGTGAAGAGTGAAGAGTGAAGAGTGAAGAAGTAAAAATCGACAAGCTTCTGTCGAAACTTGTCGAATTTTTTGGCAGGGGCAGAAGGACTTGAACCCACGACCCATGGTTTTGGAGACCAGTACTCTACCAACTGAGCTATACCCCTACAAACGCTAATATTATACAGTATTTACACGCGATTGTCAAGGTGTTTTTGGAAAATAATCTCGAAAAAATCACGAAAACGCTTAATGAAAAGATGGACGCATTTTTACCTTTGCTAAAGCTTCACCTGAAAACTTTAAAAAAAGTTTAAAAAAAGTGAAAAAACCCCTTGACAAACAAGGAATGTTTATGTATAATAATAAATGCCGTTGCGGGAGTGGCGGAACTGGCAGACGCGCACGTTTGAGGGGCGTGTGGTTTTACCGTACGGGTTCAATTCCCGTCTCCCGCACCAAGAGTCTAAATTAAGTCGAGTACTTGATTTAGACTTTTTTTGTTTTTTGAGAGTTTTGTATGTGTGGGAATAGAAGCAACCGAATAACCGCCCGAGCTATTCGTTGCTTCGTGGGAATTGAAGGTTCCTCTGACAAGTCGCATAGTCAAAATTTTCGCAAAGCACAGCTTTTCTCAATTTTTCGTTGATTTGGGGAGCAATAGTTGCTCTTTCATTTATATTACATCTATATTATATTTTAGTTTTTCTTCCGCGTTTTTGATAATCGGCGTTGATGTCTTCGCTCCAATCCGCGCAGATAGGTTCGCTTGCTCTGACACGATGGACAGCCCTCGCAACCGACTCGTAGAGGATATGGGTGCCCTTCTCGTCGGCGTTATAGTTCACGGCTCTGTCACGGCTGATGCCGTAGCGTGCGGCGGTTTCAACGGCGTCGATGTTCGCGCCGATAAACAAGAACTCCCAACCGTACTTTTCCCTCTGACGCTCAATCATAGCCTTTACCTGCGCGCTCGTGTAGCATCGGCTCGCGTTCTCCTGTCCGTCGGTCGTAATAACGAACATCGTATGCTCCGGCACGTCCTCGGGGCGTGCGTATTTATGAATATTTACGACGTGGTGAATTGCGCCGCCGATGGCGTCGATAAGTGCCGTGCAACCGCGAACAGTATAGTCCCTCTCGGTCATTTTCGGAACGTCGGCAAGCTTCACGCGGTCGTATAGAACCTCGCTCTCGTCATCAAATAGCACGGTAGATACGTAGCAAACGCCCTCCTCCCTTTTCTGCTTTTCAATCATAGAGTTGAAGCCGCCAATAGTGTCGCTCTCGAGCCCTGCCATAGAGCCGCTTCGGTCAAGGATAAATACGAGTTCCGTAACGTTGTTTTTCATAATAGAAAACCTCCCTTTGTGTTTTGTGCCTTCATTATAGCACTCACAAAGAGAGGCTTGGTCGCTTCGCAGGCGACAAATTATTTGCTAAAAGCCGCACTCCACTCAGCTTCCTTGAAGCCTACGAGGACAAAGCCGTCACCGATAAGAAGCGGGCGCTTCACGAGCATACCGTCGGTTGCAAGGTGGGCGAGCATATCGTCCTCACTCATCGTAGGAAGCTTGTTTTTAAGGTCGAGAGATTTATAGAGTAGACCGCTTGTGTTGAAGAACTTTTTGAAAGGCAAGCCGCTTTTCTCCTGCCACCCCGCCAACTCATCAAGCGTGGGTCTATCGAGCTTAATATCTCTGACTTCATATTCAATCTTGTTGTCGTCGAGCCACTTTTGCGCCTTTTGGCAAGTGGTACACTTGGGATAGCATATAAATTTAACCATCGTTTCACGCTCCGAGCAAGCTCTGGTCAAAGGCAAACAGAGCTTCGTTTATTTCAAAAATATTGTAGTTTCCGCGGCTGATAAAATATTCGATGATGATATCGAACTTGTTGCTATGAGATAGCGCGAAGCCTGCTTTGCGAAGCATATCTTCGGTTTCTGCGAGTGAAAGCTCCAAGGCTATGGCGAAGGCGATAGCCGTCGGCTTGCTCGGCTTATAATGAACGTCGCTACGGATTTTAGAGAACAGCTTGCGGTCGACGTTTGCCTTTTTGTAGCACTCGACGTCGGTCATACCGCGCTCGTCAATCTTACGCAAAAGCATCTCGGAAAAGCTCTCGTCGATTTGCCGAAGCTTCGCCTCCAAGTCCTCCTCGGGCTGCATCGCCACCGTGGCGCACGTTTCAAAAAAATCTCCGTCCGATTTTCTCCTTCTCGTGCGCGGAGCCACCCCCGGTAGCGCGTTTATACGAATACGCTCACGGCTGTCGTCGGTATGTTCCTCGACGTAATTATCGTCGATGTATTCGGCAATATCCGAGAATAGCTTCTCGCTGATCTTGTATGCCGCCTTGTCGAATATGACGATATAGACGGTCATTTCGTTTTCAAGAAGAAAGTCGCCGATAACGTCGATAGCAACCTTTAGCGCCTCGTCCTTGGGGTATCCGTACACGCCCGACGAGATAAGCGGGAATGCCACGGTTTCGCACCCCTGCGCCTTCGCAAGAGCCAAGGACTCGCGATAGCAGGATTCAAGCAATACCTTTTCGCCGCGTTTTCCGTCGTTATAAATCGGACCGACGGTATGTATTACGTACTTCGCAGGCAGATTATATCCGCCGGTGATTTTCGCACCGCCCGTTTTGCAACCGCCGAGCGTTCTGCACTCGGCAAGAAGCCCCGAGCCTGCGGCGCGGTGTATAGCACCGTCAACACCTCCACCGCCGAGCAGCGACTCGTTAGCGGCGTTAACGATGGCGTCAACCTTCATTTTCGTTATATCGTTTCTTACTATTTCAAACGGCATAGGCGACTCCTTAAAAATCGATTGAAGCGTTTTCCGAAGCGGTTCACGCCCCACCGAATATATTATAACACGTTTTTCTACCGATATCAACAGACTTACGCGTTATTTTCAGGCATTTGAGTTTTCTATTGACAGCGAAAAAGAGTTGTGCTATACTTACGGTATACCAAATTTAATATATAAGGAGATTTTCACTATGGTTGGTTCATTTTGGGCATTTGCCCCCGCGATAGTTGCGATTGTGCTCGCGCTTCTCACGAAGCAGGTGTACGTTTCACTCTTCGTCGGAATTCTTACCGGTGCGCTTATGTAT
>JAZNFU010000393.1:0-2013 GCA_045576135.1 Eubacteriales bacterium | reverse complement strand
CCGATAATACCAACCGTTTCACCGTAATTTCCGCGGCAGGATTTATGCGCCTCGGATGCCGGCTTATGTCCTGCCTCGCGGTAAAGTCGGTTGCTGACAAAATATCCCTTGTTTGCAAGAACCGTCTGTGCGGTGGCAAACTCGGCAACCGGTACGGCATTCGCCGCCCAAGCAGAAAAGACCTTTACGCCCTTCGCTATAAACGGGTGAGCAAAATTTTGAACACTTCCGGCAGCGTAAAACACGCATTTTAAGGAAGGAAGATATCTCTCTATCTCATACTCGGCAAATTCGGGCATACCCCAAGTTGAGAAGATAAATTCGACGTCCGAAAAGCACTCTGTTCTTTTAAGAATATTTTCTTTCGTGTAAATCTTTTTCTCGATATCCAGCACCCCTTGGAGCTTGTTTAGAATTTCATCATTGTATACGCGGAACGGATTTTCTGCTTTTTCACAAAGAAATATTCCTCTCATACCTGCTCTCCCACAATGCTTTTAAGGGCACTTGCCTCGGCTATAAGCTCCTCTATTTTGCCGTTTGGCATAAACTCAAGCAAAAGGGTTCTTGGAGCTGAGAAGGCTTCTAAATATCCCTGCCATTCCGCAACGCCCTCCGATAAGGATAATTTTACGTTTTCCCGCCACTCGAACACGTGAATATGCACGGTATAGGGAGCTATCTTTCTTGCGTTTTCCAAATTCTTTTCAACCGACTGCCACTGAAACGGCTGCCAATACATACGAAAATGCGGTGAATTCACCGATTCCATCAGCCAAACGGCGTCGTCGGGATTCTCTGTAAAGGTATTTCTGTGGCACTCCATACAAAGCGTCACACCGTACCTTTTCGCAATACGAGCCGCGTTTTTACAAACGGAAAGAAATTCACCGCGCTCCGCCTCGGTCATAGCCGTACCGCTTTTCGAGCCGCACCAGAGACGCAGAATATCGGTACCCAAAATTTTCGCGGCTCTTATATATTTCTCAAGCTCCTCAGCGGGCGTTACGCCAAGGCGGAAATAAGTGCCGTATGAGGAGCAAATAATTCCGTATTTCTTTTGAAGCTCTGCTATTTCGTAAAGCTTTTCAACCGCATCACAAGGGGCGTGTACGTCACTTCCCCACTCAATACAGCTAAGTCCCGCAGCCCTTGCGGCTTCTAAAATCTCGGACGGTGTATTCTCACGAAAGGACACCGACACGACACCGAGCGAATATTTATTTTCCGACATTCTCCATTCTCCTATTTTTCCTCGCCAACAGCGTTTCAAACCAAATTTCAGGGCTTGGAACAGGCGACGTTTTTTCAATGTACGACGTTTTATTCTTGGTCAAGGTACGAGTATTTATTTTTTCGGCTTGAACGTTTAGCACCCCATCAACCAACGCTGAGCCTTGCGTGCCGTACCTTTCGGCTGACAGAAGCATTGCGGAAAGCGTTGCCCTTTGCGTAAGCAGCATATCGTAAAGCTTGAACAATTCCACGGTCTGCTCGCGTGCGTCGATTACCGCAATATCAAAGAAATGCTCACACACGGTGTCCACATCGTCAAAAAGCTGCTTCATTTGCTCGCATGAACGGTCAAAGTCGGCGGCTCCGCTCATTCTCTCACGGTAAAAATCGCGAAGCTGTGAGATATTGCTTTTTCCGTAGCGGACGGTTGGCGGCTCAAGGGTCGGGATATTAACCGTCCTCGCTTCCCGCCTCGCTATATGCTCCGCCGCACGCAAGCTTCCCACCTGAGTTGAGTTGAGCGCGCTGCCGCCCGGACGGTAGACACCGAAGGTCCCCGCCGCCTCACCCGCGGCGTATAAGCCCGACACATCGCTCTGCCAATTCTCATCAACCGCTACGCCGCCGTTACAATGCTGTGCACAAACGGCTATTTCAAGATATTCTTCCCGGATATCTATTCCGTGAGCTTTATAAAGCTCGATAGCACCGAGGTTCATTTTTTCAAGTCTTTCGATGGGTGTGCCGAAAAGCGCACCGGAGCGTTCAAGATAAGAG
>JAZNFU010000392.1:0-3314 GCA_045576135.1 Eubacteriales bacterium | reverse complement strand
CTGCTCCAAATTCGTTCGCCCCGAGGTTCTGTTCTCATTAAGAATTCGCTAAAGCTACAATTCTGACCGTGTTTTTCGTGTTTTTGTCTTGATTTATTTGAATTCTTAATGAGACAGCCCCTCTTGGTGCTGCTTCAAATGAAGCTGCCTATCTTTTTTGGTTCTTATTAAAATATTACCGGCTTACAGGTATCCGCCGACTCATACATCGCGTCTATTATCTGCATAAGAGCAACGACCTGCTCAAGCTTGCATATACATTCCGCACCGTTTAAGCAGCAATCGACGAAATGATTGATTTGCTGACGGAATGGAATCTTCTTTTCCAACACCGGAACGGTTTCCAAAAAGCAATTGTCGCCGACCTCCAAAAGCTTAAGAGCATTATCACCCGATATTCCGCTTTGTATTCTCACGCCCGCCTTTTCTCCGGATATATCAACGTACCTCTCCGCCTTTACCGCATTCAATATAGGCGCCGCTTTTACTCGGATGCTTGCACCGTTATCTAAGGTTACAAATCCTTCTATCGAGCTTTCGACGTTGTTATCATACTTATTGGTGTCGTACGATTTCCAACCATCATATCCAAACTTTTTTGGCAAATCCTTATTCATAAAGCACTGATTTGCAACGACCGCCTTCGGCTTGGGATAACCCATAAGATATAAGATATTGTCAATCTCGTGGATTGCTTCATCTCTTAGGATTCCGCCACCCTTTGCCCGATCGTTAAACCAGGATTGCATACCGCTGCAACGCTCTACACGCACACATTCAGCACTCACGAAGCGACCCATTTTTCCATCGTCAATATATTTTTTCAAAAATTGTATTTGAGGTCTGAATCGCAATACCAAGCCGTACATTAAAAGCTTTCCGCTTTTCTTCGCCGCCTCTACGCATTCTATCACCTCTGCCGCATTCAGCGCCGGCGGCTTTTCGCACAACACGTTTTTGCCGCTTTTTAACGCCGCAATAACGATATCCTTATGCGTAAAAGTAGGAGTCGCAACGCTCACCGCGTCAATCGACTCATCGTTCAATATCTCCATATAATCGGAATATGCGTTTTCAATACCGAATTCGCGCGCTCTGTTCTGTGCATTTTTCAAATTCAGGTCCGCAATTGCCCTTATCACGCAATTGCCATTTTCCATATACGACTTTATGTGGCTTTCCGAGATATGTCCCGCGCCGATTATGCCAACGTTTAACATTTGTTTTTATTACCTCCCTTTTCGGCAACACAAATACTTTATACATAAATTATAATGTTTTACAAATCCTACGACAAGAAAATATGTTGTGGATTTTGGCAAATTTGTAGAAATAAGGTATTTCTGCCGAAACGAAGGAGTTGGGTCATCAGGAATTAGATAAAAAGCAAAAAAAGAAATAAAAAAAGAAGAAATCCTCAAAAATTCAACCACAAAAACGCAAATAGGCATAATTTTAGAGCGAAGATACCCAATTTAAAGTATCGTTCGCTCTTTTTCGTATGGGTTTGCCCTAATGACGCAGCCCGATTGTTTTTTTATTTCAGATATTCTTCCCGATAAAGCTCGTTAAGATTGTGTGCTGACGGATATATCGACTGAGGACTCAAAAAATGCGAAAATTCAAAGGTTATTATCTTTTCCGCATATTTTCTATGAAGCTCAAGTCTGTTTTTAAGAAGTCTAAAGGTTATAGGATAATACATACAGCGCACGTCACGCTCAAAGGTTTCGGCGTTTACCCAATGGTGAATTCCGTGCTTCTTGCAAAGCGCGTTGATTACGCCGTAATACTCCTCCATCTGTGCCATCGGTGCGGTGCCGTCCTGAAAGGCGCAGATATCTATATCCCCGCCGCCGACGCTAAAGAGTCTATCCCACTCCTCGTAGGTGCGCTCGGGCGAATGAGCCTCGCCGGGATAGGTAATATCGGTTTTGAAGAAGGGGCTTATAAGCACGCGCTTATCGGGCGACTTGTCCTTGCAAAGCGCCGAAAGACCGCGCATCACCTCTCCGATATTGAGGTTATCAAACGCCGCTTCTTGCGGAATATACCAGCCCGCGAAGGACAGACTCTTTCCGTATCTTTCGTAAACCTCGTTTATAAAAGCCTTATTCTTTCTGATTTCGCCTACGGCGTCGCCGCCGTTCCAATCGAGATTTGAAATATAAAGACCGAAGAATATATCCATTTTGCGCTTTTCCGCCTCATCAAAGATAAAGCCTGCAAAATCGTCCGCGGTTTTCTCCGTTCCGAGAGTTTTCGACGGAAAGATGCTCTTATCCTCAAAGCCGCCGCGAATAAATATAAGTGTATCTATTCCAACGTCCCGCATATTATCAAGATCGCGACGCCATTTTTCTCGCGTCCAGTTGGACGAGGGGATATCGTAGGTTATCTCGTCGATAAAGGTTCCGGTAATAGGTCCTATTTTCATTTCTATTCCTCTTTATTCGTTAAGCGCTGCATTAAGATACGCAAAAAGCTATGTTTTGTTTACAAATCGTGCCATTTCAATTGATTTATTTAGCAAGATTATTTATGTCGTACGGCGTCGTTTGATATACGAAATAGTTGAGCCAATTTGAGAAAAGCAGGTTCGCGTGAGCGCGCCAGGTGACAATCGGAGCTTTTTTCGGGTTATCACCGGGGAAATAGTTTTTCGGTATATCGATAGGCTTTCCTTGCGTAAGATCACGGATATATTCAGCCTTAAGGGTATCTGCGTCATACTCAATATGACCGGTTACGAATATCTGTCTTCCCTTTTTATTTGATACTGCGTAAACGCCCGCCTCATCCGAGGACGCCAAAATTTTAAGTCCAGGAACAGCCGCAATATCCTCGCGGTGTACGGTCGTATGTCGGGAATGCGGTATCATAAACGTGTCGTCGAAGCCGCGGAAAAGTATCGAGCGCTTATAGTCAACTTTATGAGGAAAAACTCCGAAAAGCTTTGATTCGAGCGGATATTTTTTTATTCCGTAATGATAATAAAGTCCTGCCTGCGCTCCCCAACAAATGTGAAGCGTGCTGTGAACGTGCGTCTTCGACCATTCCATTATCTCGACAAGCTCATCCCAGTACTCAACCTCCTCGAAAGGCATCTGCTCCACGGGCGCTCCGGTAATAATTAGTCCGTCGTAGTAGTTATCCTTTACGCTGTCAAAGGTTTTGTAAAACGAAAGAAGATGCTCCTCCGCTACGTTTTTCGACTTATGGGTGCTCGTGTGCATCAATTCAAGCTCGACCTGAAGCGGCGAGTTACCGAGCAGTCTTGAAAACTGAGTTTAAGTCGGAGGCCAAGCGGTCTT
>JAZNFU010000391.1:0-2020 GCA_045576135.1 Eubacteriales bacterium | reverse complement strand
GCTTTTACCTAAAATAAAAACAAGCCCCGTATCAGGCAAAACGAGGTGGATATCGTCCAAAGCGACGCAAACGCTTTTGCGGTTAGACAAATATTTTTTGGTTAAACCGTCTATTTTAATCATAGTCGTTTCCTTCTTCTTATTTGTGAGTTTAGTATATCACATTTGAGATAGCATGTCAACCATCAACACCTGCATAGTCTTAAAAGGCGCGTTCGCGATAAATCACCCTTGCAAATAATCTTATATGGTGGTATAATATACCTAAAGAAAGCGCGAGGGGGGGATTTTTATGGAAATTAAACGCTATAAGCCACTCGTTGACAAGCTGTTTTATCTTATAGCTATACCCACAGCCGTTTTGATGCTCGGCTTTACCGTTTTTGCAATTTTTGAGCCGATGGCGCTTTTTGTCGTCGTGCCGGTTGATCTTGCGGTTGCGTATTTTCTCATTTCGCCGCTTTTTGGCTACGTTGAACTTCGGGGCGAGACGGTTTTCATCAAATTCGGCTTCTTTATGAGCCGTGAGATACCTTATGCGAAAATACGCGGTGCAAGCAAGTCAAGACGCTGGTATTCCGACTCGATGATGTCGCTGAAAAACGCTATGGAGCACGTAAATATAAAATACAACACATTTGATATGGTGAGCGTCAGCGTTGTCGGAAACGACGAGCTGATTGATGAAATTTTGACGCGACGGGTTAATTGATTATGTATATTTTTTATCTTTTGATTTTACTTTTGCCGATGCTTGCGCTTCGCCCGAGAAAAGAGGGAGATGCGGCGATACTCGACGCAAAATCCACGACCTGCTTAAAGGGTATACTTTGCATCTACGTGATGCTTCACAACCTCGGGCTTGACCTCGAAAACGGCGAATTCAAGGAGCTCGTTTGCGAGCATACGGGCGGAGTCGGAGTCGGTCTTTTCTTCTTTCTTTCGGCATTCGGCATCGTAAGGTCGTATCAAGCTCGGGGAAATAAATATCTCGGAAGGCTTATTTTCGTACACATACCGAAGCTTTACTTCGTTGCGGTGTTCATAAATGCCTTGACTTATTTTTCATTCCAACGCGGCGCCTACGAGCCTCTTGATATGTGGCTGAGAATTCTTAATCTCGACCTCTTTAATAATTTCAACCGTATCAACAGACACGGCTGGTACATAGCCTCAATCCTTGCCCTATACGTAATTTTTGCGTTGGTTTATTTCGTTTGCTCAAGGCTGAAAAGCGAAAAGAAATTCATCATTGCCGGCGTGATTATGGCAATTGTTCCCGTCGCTTGCCGTATTGCCGCAAGAATAGCCGACAACGGCGGTATGTATACCCGCGAGATGCCCGCGTTCGCTATCGGTATTCTTTACGCCACGTTTTACGATAAGATAAACGAGCTGGCAAAGAAATACTATACGCTCGGTATGATTTTGTGCTCTGTGGCGTTCACGCTCGGATTTTTGTTCTTCGAGCCCGTGGCAACCTACGCCGCAGCACTCATCATAATTTTGGTTTCGCAAAGGTATACGTACTATAGCAGCGTAACGTATTTTCTTGGCAAGATATGCATAGGCGTGTATCTGTTTTTACACTATTCTTCTATCATAATGCAAAGTTTTATTTACAACGAATACCTTTGGGTGCTCACAAACGCAGGATTTATAATCGAGGCGGCTGTGATAATTTACGCCGTAATTTACGCTATCGAGTGGAGCATCAGGTGGATTTTTACAAAAATAAAATCACGAAAAGCCGTGTGATTTTTCTATAAAAGCGAAAAGAGCCTCTTGAGTTGAGAGGCTCTTAAATTATTTGAACATAAGGTATACGGGGTCTGAATAGTGCAGTGCTTCGTTGAGCTTTATTCCGTCCTCAGTGACCTCAAATTCTACCTTTTTCCACTCTCCGCCAGCGTCGAGAGATAGGATTTCCTTTGCTCGTCTCCAAGCCTTAGGCAGATATATTTCAACGCTCGGGATTGTGTCCTCGCAAAGATTTATAAGCGAGAGAATACCTATTATA
>JAZNFU010000390.1:0-2646 GCA_045576135.1 Eubacteriales bacterium | reverse complement strand
TGGCTACGCCCCGACTTCCTCTCCCCTGCCCGAGCCGGAAAAGCCGAGATTTATATGGTCAAGCTCGAAGCGGCGCGAGAGCACGTTCTGATACGCGTTTCCGGGGCGAGATGCCGAGCCGCCCTGGGTTATCGAGCTGCCGTAATAAACTATCGGAAGCTCGCTTCTGTATTTCAGCCCCTCGCCCAAGTACGCCCCCTTGGTAACGCCTATCTCAAGCGCGGTTACGGGGTTATACAGCGGAAAATGAATGGTAATATAACGAAGCTGCTCGTTGGGAAAATTAAAGCGCGCTATATATCCGTTTTCCATCTCAAGCGGAGGGACGAAGCTTTTGGCGTGCCTGTATATGTGCATAGTCGGCTCTTCGACGAACATATCGAGTCCGGAGCCGGTCAACAGCGAGCCGCCGGGATATCGACACACGACGGGCATATACACGCGTATTGCAACGCTTCTCGACGTGGTTGAAAACCTGACTCTGCCGCCCGCGGTATGCAGATAAAGCTCGGCAACGCCCTCGTTCACCGATTTCGCAACCTCGTCGGGAAGCCTTTTAAACTCGGTCTGATTTTTGTAGTCGTAGAGTCCGTATACCGAAAACGGCTCCTCTCGCACGTCAAAAAATTCAAGGTCGGAAACGTCCACGTTCTCGCTCACGGCAAGATTTTTGTCTATTTTTTCAAGATTCTTCACAGCACAACCTCCGCTTATCGAATAAAGACATTTTAATATCATAATTTTACAACGCCAAAAAAAGCGTTGTCAAGGACAAAAAGTGGGCATTAAGTGGCAAAAATTCACAACGCCTAAAAAAACGAACCGCTTAATTATCGAAGGAGTCCGCCATTTTGTATTCAAGCGGAGTTTTTCCGAACCTTTCCTTGAAGCTTTTGATAAAATACGAGGTATTATTGAATCCGCAGGACGCCGCGATAAAATGCACCGGGTGGTCGGTTTGAAGAAGCATACCCGCCGCGCGAAACAGCCGCACCTCGTTTACGTACCTATTCGGCGTCGTGTTCATTTCCTTTTTAAAAAGCTTTATAAAATAATTCTTGTTTATCGACAGCCCCGCGGCGATATCGTCAACCGAGAGCGGCTCAGAGTAATGCTTGTTTATCAGGTTACACGCGCGTCTGACGTAGGATTTTTTTGCATTTCCCTCGTCCTCCCCCTGCCGCCTATACGCATAGGCGTCGGCAAAAATCAAAAACAGCAGCTCCGAAACGTACGCGCGCTGTCTTTCCTCGTCAACAACGTTGGGATAGGAGGACTGTATCAGCTTTTCGTAAAGGTCCAAAAGCTCACTTTGATGAAAGGGCGTAAAGACGGTGGGAATATTTTCGAGAATATCAAGCTCGCACCTCGGCTGCTCGGGGGCGTCGCTGCTTCTGAAAACCCCGCGCGCACGGTCTACGGTATGGCTGAAATCAAGCGTTATCATATACATATTGTAGTCGCCGACGCCCGTCGTGAGCTGTCCGGGCTTTCTGAAAACAAGACTTCCGCGCGATATATGGTGCTGCACGCCGTCGACGTAGACCTCTCGCTCGCCCTTAAGGTAAAAATCGAACTCGTAATTTCTGATTATTCTTTTATTTTCTCTTGAAGATGAGAGCACGAAGTGCATACACTCAAGCACCTCGGGTACGGGAAAGGTATTCATACAGGCTCCTAAAAAACGATTTTGTTATTATTTTATCTTATTAATTGCCGTTTGTCAATGAAAATGCGTATTTTGTTGTATTTTATGTGTGTTTTATTGCTTGTGAAGTAATATATAATATTATATAATGAAGAAAACGAAGCTTTAGGAGCAGCTATGAAAGACGAAAGATTGTTTTTAGCGGCGGATTCGGGCGGTAGCAAAACCGAATGGATTTTGCTCAATTCCGACGGCGATGCCGTTTTCAAATGTCGGAGCATTGGTCTTGGTGCGGCAAAGCCGGGTGTGCTTCCCGTTTTCGAAACGGTGGAAAAGGCGCACGCCGAAATTTTGAAATTCGGACGCCCCCACGTAATATTTTTCACACTCGGCGGTGCTAATCTTTCCGAGGTTAATTCAGCACTTCACCGCTTTTCCGGCGAGATACCGATAAAGGTCGAGCGAGAGGCGTGCGGCGATGCGATACTCGTCGGTGCGAAATATCTTGGCTGCTCCGCCGTCGTTATGTGTGGCACGGGCAGCGTTGCGGTTGGCGACACGGCGCACGGCAGAAAATACTCGGGCGGCTGGGGACCCATTTACGGCGACGGCGGCTCGGGCGGCGGTATGGGAAGCGATGCGCTGAAAATTTTCTTGCGCTCGATTGACACGGGTGAGGATATCGGCGGTGTCGGGGAGCTGTTTTCGAATTTGCTCGCGGGACTCGATATTTCCCGATTCGCCGACAGAATGGAGCTGAAGGCGCGCGCGCTCAATATGAGCCGACGCGAGCTTGCCGCGTTAGCGCCGAAAATTTACGCGCTTGCTGTGGCGGGTGACGAATGCGCGTGCGAGCTTTACTCAGCGGCGGCTCGCGAGGTTGCTGCACTCGCGCTCGGCGTATGCGATAACGACCCCAATTTCAGCGTGCTTCTGTGCGGAGGATTTTTCTCCGCTAAGCCAAGGCTTTTGGACGAATGTCAAAAAATATTCGCTGG
>JAZNFU010000389.1:0-2953 GCA_045576135.1 Eubacteriales bacterium | reverse complement strand
GACAAGCTTGGAGTTGAATTTAACGACGGACAGACAGTTAAATTCGAGCTTTCGAGGATGCGTAGCATACAAGAGGAATATCTTGACGGTGAAGAGCACAGCGTTTACCTCGGCGTGAGAGGTGAAAACATAAGAGTTTTTGACGGTGGCATAAAGGCGTCTCTTACTATTAAAGAGGTTCTTGGAAATACCACACAGCTTTTCCTTCGTTTAGGGGAGAGTGATCAGGACTTTATTGTAAGCGTACCCGAAAGAAACGGTCTGATTCCCGGTGATTTGGTGGGAATCGGCTTCGATGAAAAGTTCGTACACCTTTTTGACAAGGAAAGCGAGCTTTCGATTATGTCAAGAGAATACGGTAATAAATAAATATGAAGAAATGGTTTAAATGCTTCTTTCTCGGCTTTTTTTCGCACAGGCTTGCAAAGGAAAGCTCAAAGCGCGGCTACACGGCTGTTTTTCTCAGTCTTGTTTTAGCGCTTGTGTTTATATGGAGTGGCTTTCTCGGAGCATATATGCTGCCATTCGGTACGCAATACGGCAACTCGCCCGACTTTAAGTCGACAGCGCACGCGGTATTTGCCAATACCGACCCCGCAAAGCGAATTGAAGCCGAAATAGAAAACGGCAGACTGAGGGTTAAAGGCGGCGGCGAGTATGCCGAGGGGCTTTTGATAAACACCTTTGCAAGTGATGCCGACAAGCAAAGCTATTCGGTAGGCGGCTACGATGTAATCGTTGATTTGCGAGCGGCAGACACGCTTGCAGAGATTGAGGCGTACTGTGTTTCAAACGACGGCAAGGAAACGAAGATATCGTATGTCGAGTATCTTACCCTAAGCGATGTTGCAAGGCTTAATTTTGATTTTAAATTAAGATACACGGGTGAGGCACTCTCGTTAAACGATGCGGCGGTTGCAGGCTACAAGGCATACCTTGCGGGCTCGGGTGAAGAAGGCAAGGGGGCTGTCGCGGAGCTTGATAAGGAGCTTGCCGAGGGCAAGCTTACACCAGACGAGTACGGCAGAAAAATATACGAGCTTTACTTTGAAGCTTATTATCCCGAAATCAAGGAATACGAAAAGGAATCAAAGGTTCCTCTTCTGCGCAACTACTACTATCATCAGTATTTAAACGGCGGAAAGCAAAAATATCTCTTTATTTTTGACGACTGTATGACAGGTGCCTTTGAAACCAAGATGGGAAAGAATATTTCCTTCTACGGCTTTTATGAAAAGCTCGATGACGGTGCGGTCGTTGAGAGTGGCGCGGTCGGCAAGGCAGCAAATAAAACGGTTGACAGATTTATAAAGGACGCTTACAAGGCTAATCTTAGCTTGAATGTATATGCCTGCTTTACGAGTACGGTGATGCTTGCTCCGTTTTTGGCGCTTATGATTATGGTTGCAACGATTCTGAGCTATTCCATAATGAAGCTCAAGGAAGTGAAGAGCATACCCACCCTTGGCGGAATGCTTCAGTCGGTTGGCTCTTTCGTATGGTTTTCGAGCGTTATATCGGCGGTGCTGTCGGTGATAGGCTCATTCATCGTTGGACGCGGTCTTATAAACGCGCTTCCGCCCGTTACGTTCTTCGTGGCGCTTTTAATCAGGTCGATTGTATTTGCGGTGTATGAAAATAAATTGTATATAAAAGAATCGGAACAAGCTGAACAAACGGAGGTTTGATTTTGTTACTTTGTATTGGTGAAATTCTTGCCGATATGATCGGTGAGGAGAAAAACGGAATTACTACATATGAAAGAAAAGCCGGCGGCGCGCCCTTCAACGTTGCCTGCGCACTGAAAAGGTTCGGCGCAGAGGTGAAATTCGTTGGTAGCGTGGGCGATGATCTTGTAGGTCGGTTTTTGATAAAATATGCAAAGGATTTCGGTATGGATACTACCTACATCCGCCAAAATCCCGAGCGAAATACTACACTTGCATTTGTGGAGCTTAATGAGGAAGGAGACAGATCTTTCTGCTTCTACCGTAAAATGACTGCGGACTACTGTATGCCGAAGGTAAGTGACGAGCTTATCGGCGCGGCAGATATAGTGTGCATCGGCTCGCTTATGCTTTCGGACGACGAGTGCGTTGAATACGCGCTTGATATAATAAGCCGCGCGCACGCACTTGGTAAAACGGTCGCGTTTGACGTCAATTACCGCACGGATATTTTCAGGGACAGAGAAAGCGCGGTGAGAACCTACAAAAAGATTTTGGCGGCGGCGGATATCGTGAAGTTTTCCGAGGACGAGGTTGAAACCTTTACAGAGGACTACGTAAACTCCTTAAGTGACAAGCTGGTTTTAATAACGTTAGGGAAAAACGGCAGTGAGTGGAGATACAAAGGCAAAAGAAACAGAATGCCTACTATTACGGTTAAGCCGATAGACACTACGGGTGCGGGTGACGCGTTCTTTGCAGGAGCGCTCTCCGTTATAGATAAAAACGTAGGAAAGCCTTTGACCGAGCAGGTACTGAACGACTCGTTAAGATTCGGAAACGTAGCGGGCGCGTTAAACACCACAGGTCGCGGCGCAATAGATAACCTACCTGATTTAGAAACTATAAATACATATCTTAACATATAAGAGAAAGGGGCAATAATGAAAAATTGGAATAAAATCTTAAGCCTGATTTTAGTTGCCGTTATGAGTTTTACGATGGTAGCGTGTAATTCTAAAAAAACACCTACCCCGGACGCAGATACCGAAATCGAGGACTCTGAACCTACTGAGGGAACCGAGGACGGCACGGCAAAACCCGAGGGTGACACGGAGAATAGCGGCTCGGGAGAAAACAAAAACGACGGCGTTATATTCGACGACGTAACCGATTACGAGCCGACAGCTAACGACGTGAGTATGGAAAGCCAGGTCGATAGCTTCACACTTTCCGAAACCGCTTACGCCGAAGACGAGAAATTCGTTTACACCTCAATCGTTTCC
>JAZNFU010000388.1:0-7659 GCA_045576135.1 Eubacteriales bacterium | reverse complement strand
AAAAGCACTCCTTTTGTGCCTAACGCAAAAGGGGTGCTTACCCTTTTATCAATAAAAATGACAAAAAATGCAAAAACTTATTAGGCTCTGCTTGACAAACAATAAATCTTTTGTTAAAATTATTATATATTATTTACGTTTTGTCTTTCGGGTCTATATTACGGCGCGCCGTTTTCGTGCTTCGTAGGCTTTTTCGGCGGAACAGAATACAAATCGAAGGAGGAGCTTATGAGAAGCGGCTACAAAAAATTCAAGCACAAAATAAACCGTGCCGTTTTCGGCAAGAGTCTGTTGGTCGGACTTTCGGTCGCGCTGATTTGCGCGGGTGCGCTCTTGCTTCTCGGCAAGCTCAACGTAATAGACGATAATTTGATTTTGGCACTTGCCGTGGGCGGCGGCGCGGGACTCGTTTCGCTTATCGTGTGGAGCATAATTTTGAGCCCCGGTGAGCGCGGTGCGGCTCGGCTTATAGACCGAGAGCTGAATACCAAGGAAAAGGCACAGACGATGCTCGCATATCGCGGCGTGCGGACGCCGATGGCGAGGCTTCAGCGCGAGCAGACCGAAAAGCTGCTCCTAAAGCTTCCGTCGGCTTGGTATTCAGTAAAGCGCGTTTGGATTTATTTGACGGTATTCGTGCTTTCGATTGCCTTTTGCGCCGTGGCGTATCTTATGCCCGATAAACAGACTCCACCCCCTCCGACTTTACCCGAGGCGCCGTTCGAGCTTACCGAGTGGCAGGAGGCTGCGCTTGAGGAGCTTATTGAATACGTTGAGGATTCCGCGCTTCGCGATGCCGCAAAGGCGGCTGTGACCGAAGAGCTTGAAAATCTTCTTGCCGAGCTGCGAGAGGCTACACTCGACAGACAAATGCGCTCGCTCGTTATAGGTGCGATAACCGAAATCAGCAAGATAATCGATACGACTAATACGTACGACGAGATAATTTCCGAGCTTAAAAAGAGCGAGGCTACAGGCTCAGCGGAGCTTGCGGAGGCAATAGGTACGCCGACGGCGCCGATGCCGAGTGAAAAAGTCGAAGCTTTGCGCGCGATTTTCTCGGGCGGGGATATCGATGTGATTTCCAATTCGCTTGGAGAACTCGGTAGCGGCGTTGCGGTTGCGCTCGGAAGACTCGGCGTGTCGACCGACCCTCTTATAAATTCGCTTACGGCATTTTCGGACGGCTTGTTCGTTATTTGGGATAACGCTTCAAACTACGACGCGGACAGCGTACAGGGTGCCGTTGACGCTCTCTTTGATTCGTTCAAGCTCTCGCTCGGCATAGGACTTTCCGAGCAGGCGGTGAACGCGGACGTCGGAATATACGTTAACGAGCGTCTGATGGAAATCTTCGGCATACAGAAAAACGAGCTTCCCCCCGAAATCGAGGAGGAAATCGAGGACGCGGAGAGCGGCGGCGGTGCTGACGGCTCGGAGGATGAGGAAGACGACGAAAAGGGAGATTCGGGCGGATACGGAAGCGGCGAGGTGGTATTCGGAAGCGACGACCTTATCTACTATCCGGACGAGGAAGCGTACGTTAAGTACGGAGAGGTAATTAACGAGTACTACGCAAAAATCTTGGAGAAAATTCAAAACGGCGAGATTTCACCCGAGCTTGCCGGAAAAATAATGAAATATTTTGAGAGTCTTAGGACTGCGCCGGGCGATGACGGCGAAGGAGATTGATAATGAAAATGAGCACAGAACAGAGCGTACGCAATTTCAGCGTTAAAGTAAACAGAATAAAGGAGCAGCTTCGCCGTGACGTCGTTGGTCAGGACGAAATTGTCGACAACGTTATAATCGCGGTTATAGCGGGCGGAAACGTACTTCTTGAGGGTGTGCCCGGCGTTGGTAAGACGAGGCTCGTCCGTTCTCTCGGACGCGTTCTCAATCTTCCTTTCTCGCGTATACAGTTCACCCCCGACCTTATGCCCTCCGACGTTACGGGCGCTAACGTCATAGAGAAGGACGACAGCGGAAAAATGAAAACCGTGTTCCGTCCCGGCCCGATATTCGCGAACCTCGTTCTTGCCGACGAGATTAACCGTGCAACGCCGAAAACGCAATCGGCGATGCTTGAGGTAATGCAGGAGCATAAAATCACGGTTGCAGACAAGACCTACAGACTCAAAGAGCCCTTCTTCGTGCTTGCAACGGAGAACCCGGTTGAGCAGGACGGTACCTATCCGCTTCCCGAGGCGCAGATGGACCGCTTCGTTTTCAAGCTGATTATGAAATTCCCCTCGACCTCGGAGCTTATGGATATCGTAAAGATGACGCAGCTGACTCTTGACGAGGTTGCAGAGAGTGTGGTCAGCGGCGAGGAAATACTCGCTATGAGAAAGCTCGCCTCCGAGGTGCCAATTATAGACGAGGTTATGAATTACGCGGTAAATCTCGTTTCAGGCACGCATCCCGAGCTTGAGAAGACGACCGAAACCGCTAAGAAATACATAAAGTACGGCGCGTCCCCCAGAGCTGCGCAGGCTCTTATCACCTGTGCTAAGGTAAGAGCGCTCATCAGAGGAAGCTACAACGTATCCTACGAGGATATAGACGCGCTTGCCGCACCGGTTTTGCGTCACAGACTTAAAATCAACTACACCGCGGCGAACGACGGACTTACGGTTGACGACGTAGTGGCGCTTCTCGTAAAGGAGAACAGAAAAACTCCGATTACCGTGAAAAAGGCCGTGAAAAAGGTTCTTGTAAAGAGCAATAACGTCAAATGAAAAACGTAGTTATAAACGAGAGCTTTCTTGAGCGTCTTGAGCGCCTTGAGCTTCTCTTGAAGAATAACACGGCGGGCGCTTTCGGCGGTAACAGAAAAAGCAAGAGCTTCGGCTCGTCCTGTGAGTTTGCCGATTACAGAGATTATCTGCCCGGCGACGATATCACGAAAATAGACTGGAACGTGTACGCCCGAACCGAGAAGCTTTATCAGAAGCTTTATCTCGACGAGCGGCAAATGCACACTAAAATTTACATTGACACGAGTCGTTCTATGGATTACGGGGGCGGCGAGAAGGCGGAGATGGCGGTAAAGCTTGCCGCGGCACTCGCGTATATCTCGGTGTCGGCTATGGAAAAGGTGTCGGTGTTTGCGATATCGGGCGGCGAGGTTACGCCCATCGTCAGCTCGGTTATCGGCCGTGACAATTTTATTACGGTTATCGGGGGGCTCAACTCGCTTGAGTTTTCGGGCGACTGTAAAATCAGCGAGGCTATACTTAAAACGAACGTCGGGCGGGGCGACGGACTTTCGGTTATAATATCCGATTTCCTCACCGACGACAACTATGAAAACGCGATAGATTATCTTTCGGACAAGCGCCGCGACGTGCTTTGTATTCAGGTGCTTTCGCCGAGCGAGATAGTACCCGACGTTTCGGGAAGAATACATCTTTACGACTCTGAGGATATCGGAAAAACCTATCGCAAAAACGTAAACAGAGAAATTATTGCCGCTTACAAGGACGCCGTTAAGTATGCGACGGAGAGGTTGCGTAATTATTTGGCGGCGCGTGGGGGCGCATATATACTTGTCGGGGCGGACGAGGACCTGTCCGACGTCTTCTTCGGCAAAATGGAAAGCTTGGGAGTATTGAAGTGAATTTTCTTCATCCTTACGGATTGCTTGGATTTATCGGAATACCGATTCTGATAATCATCTACATCATAAAAAGTAAATATACGGAGCAAACCGTGGCTTCAACTTACCTTTGGACGCTCAGCAACCGCTTTCTCAAAAAGCGCAGAAGATTTGCAAGGCTCACGGGTCTTATAGCTCTTCTTTTGCAGGTTGGGTCGATTGCGGCGATATCGCTCGCGATGGCGCACCCCGTGCTAACCCTGCCGGGCGCGGCGCGTGATTATTGCTTCGTGCTCGACGCGTCGGGAAGTATGTCGGCGGGCGACGGTGCAAGCCGATTTGATTTGGCGAAGGAGGAAATCCTTGCCGTTATCGAGGATGCTACTGACGGCAGCAGATATTCGATAGTGCTCGCGTCGGATACCGCGGCGGTGCTGTGCGAGAGGACCGAGGATAAGGACGTGGCGGCGGAGCTTCTCGCGACCGCCGAGGTCGGATACGCCGAGGCGGATATGGACGCGGCGCTTGCCGAGGCACAGCGGTATTTTTCCGAAAACCCCGCAACGCTCACCTATCTGGTGACCGACAAAAGCTATTCGGTTGCGAATAACGTAATGGTCGTTGACGTATCGGGCGATGAGAAAAACTTTGCTCTTGGGGATGTCGGCTATACGATTAACTCCGCGGAGAGCAAAACCGCGGTTTCGGGATACGTTTACTCATATTCCGGAGCGGCTGCTCTTACGGTTTCGCTCTACGTTGACGACGTTTCGGCGGCGGTTGCCTCGGTTGAGCTTACCGCCACGGTCGGCGAGCCGATACCCTTTACTCTTTCGGCTAACACGGATAAATTCGAAAAGCTGCGCGTCGAGCTTGACGCTCTGGATTCGCAGATGCTTGATAACAGCGTAATTCTTTACAGCGTGGAGAGCGAAAACTCCTACGACACGCTTATCGTCAGCGATACGCCGTTCTTTATTCGGAGCGCGCTCAGCTCCGTCGGCTACGCGGATATAACCGTGCTTTCGACCGAGGATTACGACGGACAAACCGGCTACGGCCTTTACGTATTTGACAACGTTCTTCCCGACGAGCTTCCGCGCGACGGAACCGTTTGGTTTATAAACCCCGTCGGCAGCGTCGGGGGCACGGGATTCACCGTACAGGGTGAGGTGGAGCTTGATGCGGCGGGATACGCCGAGCTTTCGACCTCCTCGCAATCCTTGATAGAAAAGCTGACCGAGGGTATGACGGGCGGCGGCGTTGCCGTTCGTAAGTATCAGAAAATCGGACTTAACCGTAATTTCTCAACTCTTATTTCTTATAAGGGAAATCCTATGGTATTCACCGGTAATACCGAGTACGGAAACCGCGAGATAGTGTTTGCATTTGACCTTCACGATACGGATTTCGCGCTTGAGCCCGACTTTATAGCTCTTACCGGTAATCTTATGAATTATTCCTTCCCGACGGTTGTGGAAAAAACTCTGTATACCGTTGGTGAGGAGGCGTCGGTAAACGTGATTGCAGGCTGTGAGGGCATAAGAATCGACAGCCCGCTTGGCGAGGTTTCCTATCTGAACGTCGGCGGTGAGGTTGCGAGCTTTGCTCTTGGCGAGGTCGGCACCTATAAGGTGACGATGACGGTTGCCGGCTCCGAGAGGGAAATAAATATATTCTCCGAGCTTCCCGACTCCGAGCGCGACGTTTACGCCGTGGGCGAAACGGTTTCTCTTTCGGGTGCGGCCTCGGACGCGGGGCACGACGGAATTTACGACGAGCTGATTCTTTTGTTCGTCTGCCTTGCCCTCGTATTCTGTGCGGATTGGATGGTGTATTGCTATGACAAGTATCAGCTTCGATAATCCGCTTTACCTGCTCGTGTTTATTCCCATCGTTCTTCTTGTAGTCCTGCCGTACGTTATCGCGATAAGAAAGACGAACAGGGATAAAAACGTAGTAGCGTCATTCATAATTCACATAGTGATAGCGCTTGCGGTATCGCTTGCGCTCGGCGGTGCGGCGCTAACCACCGTAATCACCGAAACCGAGGTTTACGTCCTCGCCGACGTATCAGCCTCGGGTGAAAAAAATCTCGACCTGACCGATTCTTACATAAATGAGCTTTCGAAAAATCTTCCGATAAACTCAAAGCTCGGCGTCGTAGCCTTCGGTAAGGATTATAAGCTTCACACACCGCTTGGCGAGGATTTTGCGACGGTTGCGGATTCGGGTGTTGACGACAGCGCTACCGATATCGTTTCCGCCCTGAAATATACCGGCACGCTTTTCTCGGAGGGAACTATTAAGAGAATAGTTCTGATAACCGACGGAAAGCAGACGAATCCCGAGCTTGACGGCGAGCTTGTAACGGCTATCGAGTCGCTTCACGCATCGGGTGTTAAAATCGACGCGGTTTACGTTGATAACAACATATCGGGTGATGCTCGCGAGGTTCAGATAAGCGACGTCGATTTCACCCGACACACTTATCTTAATCACGAGTCGACCCTCGACGTTTTGGTTCAGTCCTCTTATGATACTCAGGCGATAGTGAGTCTTTATTTGGGTGACGAACGAGTTGGGCGTTCGGCGGTGAATTTGACGCAAGGCTACAATATTGTAAACTTTGATTTACTTACTGACACAAACGGCGTCTTTGATTACACGGTCACCGTGTCTGCTCCGAGCGATGAGAGCGACAAGAATAACACTTATAATTTCACTCAATCGGTAGAGGCGGAGCTTTCCGTGCTTCTTATTTCCACCAATCCCGCTGACAGCGCGCGAGCGCGGGAGCTGTTTGGCGAGGGCGCAAATATCACGAGCTACATATGTGACGGTAGTTGCGCAAGGCACTCCGGCAAAGATAATAAAAAAGAGTGCGTGTTTGATAATGTTCCGATCTCACCCGAGGCGATATGCGCCTTTGACGAGATAGTGCTCTCGGACCTCGACGTGCGCGAGCTTAACAACTTTACCGCGTTTATCGACGCGGTGGATACGGCTGTATCGGTATTCGGAAAGAGCCTCGTGGTATTCGGAGATACGAAAATACAGAATAATACCGACGACGTACTTCGCGAGCTTGAGGATATGCTTCCCGTGCGCTTCGGCGAAAATAACGAGGATAGCAAGCTCTTTACGATAGTCATAGATACCTCGAGAAGTATGCAGCTTAACAGCAAGCTCATAATGGCACGCGCGGCGGCAAAGCAGATGATAACCCTGCTTTCGCCTGACGACCTCGTTTCCATAATATCCTTCTCGGGTGAGGTGTTTACCAAGTATTCTTCGCCAATCGAGGCGAGAAATTACGAAAAGCTTGCCGCTATTATAGACGGCTTCGAGCCATCGCAGGGTACGGTTATCGGCGCGGCTCTCGATGCGGCGGGTGAGATTATAATGTCTATGCCGTACGACAAAAAGCAGATAATGCTTATCAGTGACGGTGTTTCCTATATCGGCGATATTGAGCCGATAACGGTTGCTATGAATCTTTCCGCGGCTGAGATTGCGGTTTCGACGCTTTGCGTCGGCGAGTACGACGACCCGAGCAAAGACGACGACGGCCCCGGAGTGATGGAGGCTATTGCGGCGGCGGGCAGCGGCAATTATTATTACATCATCGACGAAAGATATCTCGACGACCTGATACTCGGTGACGTCGCAAACGATATTACCGAAAGTATTATTGAGGGACGCTCGCCGGTAAACGTCAACAAGAAGCTTGACGGCGTGCTTTCGGGTGTTGGAAAACTGCCCGCCGTATACGGCTACGTGTTCGCAAAGACGAAGGCGAGCGCAACGACGGTTCTGACGACGCTTTATAACAAGGCGGGAGGCGGTACGGCCACCGTTCCGCTGTATGCTTATTGGGATTACGGAAACGGCAGAGTTTCGAGCTTTACCTCGAGCCTTTCGGGCGATTGGGTTGCCGATTGGTACGGCGGTGAGGGCGAGAAATTTATGAAAAACGTCTTCTCGGAAAATATCCCGGGCGAGCACGTCGACCTGCCGCTTGATATCGAGATTTCCTACGACGGCATAAGTGCCGA
>JAZNFU010000387.1:0-2631 GCA_045576135.1 Eubacteriales bacterium | reverse complement strand
GGCTTAATTATCCCGACGACGAGCCGAACGGCGAGGAGGTTAGCGCGCGGTGCGCTGCACTCGAGCGCGGCGAGCTTATATCCGATGTCGAGATAACCGAAAACGACGGAGAATTCTACGTCGTATCGGGCACCGAAAGTGCGCTTGCGTACTCGTTCGGTACGGAAAGCATCTTGCCCGCAAGGCTTCTTAAATACAGCGGTGAGGCTGAGCGAGCAAAGTATGTAAAAATGAAAAATTCACTTTAATAACAAGAGGAAAATATGCTGACACTTAAACGTAAAACGGCTGAGCTTATAGCGCGTGCCGTATCAGAAAAGTTTGGCGAGGGACTTCTTTCGTCTGCCGAAATATTTGAAATGCTTGAATATCCGCCCGATAAATCCATGGGAGATATTGCGCTTCCGTGCTTCCGTCTTTCAAAGAGCCTGCGCCGCGCGCCCGTAATGATAGCAAACGAGCTTGCGACGGCTATTTCGTGTGAGGAGTTCTCCGAAATCAATGCAATTTCGGGATATCTTAACTTTAAAATTTCGCCCGCGGCGTTTGCGCGCCGCGTCGTATCGGACATAGAAAGGCTCGGCGGCAAGTACGGCTCGCCGATGAACGGAGAGGGAAGAACGGTCGTTCTCGACTATTCCTCACCAAACGTAGCCAAGCCCTTCCATATAGGGCATCTCGGAACTACGGTAATCGGACATTCTCTGAAGCTGCTTCACGAGTTTGCCGGATATAAGTGCGTCGGAATAAATTATCTCGGCGACTGGGGTACGCAGTTTGGTAAGCTTATCGTTGCCTACAAGCTTTGGGGTGATAAGAAAAAGGTCGAAGTGGGTGGCGTTGACGAGCTCGTTGCGCTTTACGTCAAGATAAACAACGCCATTAAGGACGAGGAGGACGTGAGCGTTTTGGGACTTGCTGAGGAGGAGGCGAAGGCTAAGCGCCACTCCGAGCTTGCGGATAAGTCGCGCGCGGAGTTCGCAAAGCTTGAAGCGGGTGACGAGGAAAATCTTGCGCTTTGGCGTTGGTTCGTTGCCGTCAGCCTTGAGGAATACAAGAAAACCTACGAGCTTCTCGGTATAGAGTTCGACAGCTATAAGGGCGAGTCCTTCTATACGGACAAGATGCCGAAGCAGGTGCAGAAGCTTCGTGATATGAAGCTTCTTGAAATTGACGACGGCGCGTCTATCGTAAACCTCGATAAATGGAATATGCCCGTGTGTCTTATTCTCAAGCGTGACGGAACTACGCTTTATCCAACTCGTGATATAGCCGCCGCCGTTTATCGCCGCGAGGAGTACGGCTTCGATAAGGCTATATACGTAACGAGTGCGGCACAGTCGCTTCATTTCGCGCAGTGGTTCAAGGTCGTTGAGCTTATGGGCTACGAGTGGTATGATAAGCTCGTGCACGTTCCGTACGGAACGGTCAGCATCAACGGTGCGAAGCTCGCTACCAGAACGGGTAACGTGATACTGCTTAAGGATTTGTTTGCCGAGGCGATATCGAGAGTTTACGAGATATCCAAGGAAAAGGTAACCGATAGCGCGGAATGTCGGAAAATAGCCGAGGCTGTAGGCGTTGGCGCGATAGTGTTCTACTACCTTTCAAACAACCGTATGCGTGATATAAACTTTATGATGGAGGATGCGCTTTCCTTCGACGGAAATACGGGTCCTTACGTTCAGTATACCTATGCAAGAGCTTGCTCGGTGCTTGAAAAAACCGGTGAGAGCTACTCTATGACCGGTGCGGAGCTTACAGAGCCGGAATTTGAGCTTGCAAAGGTGCTCTCGGTCTTCCCCGAACGTGTAAATTCGGCAATTGCCGATTACGAGCCGAGCTGTGTGACCAGATACACTCTTGAGCTTGCCGCCGCATTTAACAGATTCTATCATGAGTGCAAAATTGCCAATTGCGAGGATGAGTCTGTAAAAGCTAACAGAATAGCTCTTACGAGTGCCGCAAGGCGCACCTTGAAGACCGCACTCGGACTCATCTGTATGAAAACACCCGAAAAAATATAATTTAGGAGATAAAACGTATGTCAGGACATTCCAAGTGGAATAATATCAAGCATAAGAAGGAAAAATCCGATGCTGCAAAGGCGAAGATTTTCACCAAAATCGGAAAGGAAATGGCTGTTGCGATAAAGGCGGGCGGTCCGGATCCGAATAACAACTCCAAGCTCCGCGACCTTATCGCGAAGGCGAAGGCGAACAACGTTCCCAACGATAACATTCAGCGTACCATAAAGAAATTTACCGATAACAGCAACATTGATTTCGAAGAAATAACCTACGAGGGATACGGTCCGTCGGGCGTTGCCATAATAGTTGAAACCTCTACGGATAACAGAAACAGAACTGCGGGAAACGTTCGCGCTTGGTTCAGCAAATACGGCGGAAACCTCGGACAGAACGGATGCGTTTCATTTATGTTTGAGGAAAAGGGCGTTATCACTATCGTTGACGAGGATGACGAAATAGACGAGGATAAGATTATGGAGGACGCACTTGAGTGCGGAGCCGACGATATTAAGTGCGCCGATCCTGCCAAAGTCGGAGGCCAAGCGGTCTTAGGAAGACAAGGGTCTCTTACAACTCCTTGGCTCACAGAACGACATGGCTA
>JAZNFU010000386.1:0-2993 GCA_045576135.1 Eubacteriales bacterium | reverse complement strand
TTTTATATAATTTCTATCAATTCCTTGGTCGAATGAGTGAAGTTGTACACTCCGTTTTGCTCAATTTTAACCATATCCTCTATTCTGCAGCCGTATTTGCCGAAAAGATAAATTCCCGGCTCTACCGTCAAAATCTCGCCTGAGCGAAGCGCCCTTCCCGCTCCTCTTTTCGAAAGCGCGGGAGATTCGTGGACGAAAAGACCTACCGAATGACCGAGCGAATGACCGAACGTGCCCTCGTATTTAGCGTCGATAATATCTCTTGCGCGCTTGTCCGCATCGGCACAGTCCACGCCCTCGCGAAGAAAATCAAGCGCGGCAAGCTGAGCCGAAAGAACCGTGTTATAAACGTCACGAATTTCCTCGGTTGCGCGTCCTATGATAACTGTTCTTGTCATATCCGAGCAATATCCATCGTATTTTGCACCGAAGTCCATCGTTAAAAATCCCGGCTTCAGCTTCACGTTTCTCGGCGTGCCGTGCGGAAGCGCCGACGCATCTCCGGATACCGCTATCGTGTCAAAGGCGAATCCTGAAGCACCAAGCTTACGCATCGTGTATTCAAGCTCCGCCGCTACGTCAATCTCGGTCATATTCGGCGTCAGGATCTTTAAAATATGCGCAAACGCCGCGTCGGTGATATCCTGAGCCTTTTGCATTTTCTCGATTTCCGCATCCGTTTTCAGCTCTCTTTGCTTTTCAATCATACCGCCGATATCAAGAAATTCAAACGACGGATGCTCCTCGGCGTAACGCTTGTGGGTTGCGTACGATACGCTGCCGCCCTCGAAGCCTATTTTCCGCGCGCCGTCAGAGTGAAGCGCTTCCTCGATAAACGCACCTCTGTCAGCAGGCATAAGGATTTCAAAATCACCCGAAGCTCCCTTTTGTGCCATCTCGTAATATCTAAAATCGGTTACGAGATACGCGCGCTTTTGGGTTATGAGCAGAAATCCGTCCGTAAACGCAAAATCCGAAAGGTAGTGCTGATTGAGCTCGTCGAGCACCAAAACGGCGTCAAAGCCGCTCGCATTCATATTTTCTCTGAGTTTTTTAAGCTTACCCATTGAGTGCCTCCAAGCAAGATAAATAGTGTTTTTTCATAGCCAATGCGTCCTCTGCCTGCGTGCCGGCGGACTCGGAAATAACCGTCGGCGTTAGTGATGCCGAAGCGATTGCCTCGCAAAGCGGCTCAAATGACGGCCCGTACACCGTATCGTCAAAGGTGAGATGTCTTTTCTCGCCGCTTCCGGTCCACTCTATTTTGGAAAAATGACAATGAAGATTTTTGGCAATATCAGCGCCGAGCGCTCTGTCAATTCTGTCAAACACGCGAAGATAATCGTCACGGCTGTTGAACACACCGCCGAGCTCGCGAGCGTTCATATGTCCAAAATCGACGACGGGGACGAGCGCCGAATCTATCCTGCAAAGCTCGATAACCTCGTCAAGCGTGCCGAGCTGATTAATTTTTCCCATCGTTTCAAGACCGATTTTTATACCGTGCGTGTCCACCTCGGCAAGCGTTCTCACGAGCGTATCGGCGGCAAGGCGCATTGCCTCATCTCTTGAAATTTTTGCGGCAGAACCGGTATGTACCACGATGGTTTTCGCGCCCAAGGCGTAAGCCGCGTCAAGACTCTGTCTTATATACCCTATGCTTTTAAGCCTCGTTTCCTCAACGACACCCGAAAGCGATATAAAATACGGTGTGTGATAGGTCATTTTGACACCGCACTCCCCCGCTCTCCGTCCTATCTCGGTAAGCGTTGCAAGGCTCGCGGAAAGACCGTTTCCCGCCTCGTATTCGTACGCGTCAAGACCTACCGACCGCACCCAAAGGGGTGCGTCAAGAGTTGATTTAAAGCCTGCGGAATAAAACGCCTCTGCGTTTCCGCCCGGACCAAATAAAGCCTTCATATTTTTCTCTTTTCGTATTTTTTAATTATTCCGCGCTCCAAAAGGCGCTTGAATCGGGTGAAGATGTCGTGCTTATCCTTTATCGGCGGAACGAGTATCGCTCTTATACCCGCGTTTCTCGCCGCCCAAACGTCAGTAAATATCTGATCACCCATAAGTATCGTGTTCGTCTTATCCGTGCCCATATCGCTCATAGCGCGAAGCACGTTTTTCCTAAACGGCTTACAACCCTTTGCGTACGCGGGCAGACCGATTTCCTCGTTAAATATGCGAACTCTGTCGTGATTATTATTCGACACGATTGCCGCCTTTATTCCTCGTGCGGAAAGCTCGGAAAGCCACCGCAACACAGCCTCCGAGGGCTTCGGGTTTTCGTAAGGCTCAAGCGTATTGTCTATATCGAGGACGATTCCCCCGACGCCTATACCCTCCAAAAACTCGGCACTCGCCAAATCAAAGGTAGCAAACATATAATCAGGTACTAAAGAAAAAGCCATACTACGCTCCAAAAAGTTTATCGTATATATTGTAGCAAAATCGGCGTTTGATGTCAATAAAAAGGTGCAAAATAAGTTTGTTCGGCATTAAAAACACTTTTTAAATACAAAGAAAAAGGATTTTTCACAACCAAAATCAAGAAATAAGGCATCAAATGACAAACGATGATGAAAAAATAATTTTTCTTGGAAAACTTTTAAAAAAACTTCCCCATTGTCAAGTTTTTTCGAGAAAAAAGTTTAAAAAAATTTAATATTGAGCTTGTTGAGTTCATTTTTAAAGCGTTTTGAGCTGTTTTCGCCGTTGAATATGCCTCGTGGGTATGAATTTATAAACTCTTGCACGTATTGTATGTATTCGTTGGAATATCGGCTTATAGGTATTCCTTTTGGCATAAATCTACGTATAAAAGCATTTTGATTCTCGTTGCTGCCTCGCTCTGATGAGCAATAAGGATGACAATAATACACCGTCGTTCTCTGCTTTCCTGAAGGAGAATACTCCATTCCTGGCGTATTAGAAAACTCGGTGCCGTTGTCGCATGTAAATGACTTGAATATTTTACGGAAATTACG
>JAZNFU010000385.1:0-2357 GCA_045576135.1 Eubacteriales bacterium | reverse complement strand
ACACAAGCTCAAACCGCTAACTCCACAAGGTTAAGTTTTACTTTGCCATTGGTTTGTACCTTCCTTTCTGTGTCTATAGTATAACACAGTTTCGGGGGAATTTCAATTGACAAATTGTGAAAATATCACAATTATTTTTTGTTTAAATCGCAGAAATTGTTCAAAATGCGCACAAAATCCGCAAAAACCTCTTTACAAAGAACGAATAATATGATATAATAGATTTGTTAGTGCAAAAAAAGGGACGTCCGATATTTTGCGAATTTTGCTTTCGCATATCGAACGCCCTTTATTTTTCATTTAATATTCTTTCTCACTTTAACGAACAACCGTCAATAATTATCTATCAAGTATTCGGTGAGTGCCGAGGAATTTTTGGCGGCGATGGGCAAAAATTCAAGATAATCCATAGTTGCCCCCGCGTCAGCCGAATCCGAAATCGCGCGGATAACGGCAAAGGGAGTTTGATTAACGAATGCAACCTGAGCAATCGCAGCGCCCTCCATCTCGCACACGTCAGCGCCGAAGGCTTCTATGATTTTTTCCTTATCCTCTACGCTTGCAACGAACTTATCACCCGAAGCTACCGTTGCGCGATACGCGGTTAATCCAAGCAGCTCCGCACCCGCGCACAAAAGCTCGACGGCGCGCTTATCGGCGTCAAAATAAATCTTGTTTATTCCCGAAATAAGTCCCTTGGGGTCGCCGATTGCCGAGGTATCCATATCGTGCTGAACGAGTTTTTCCGCTATCGCGGTATCGGTCGTTTTAAACGCTCCGCGAAGCGCACCGCCGACACCGGTATTAACGAGAAGCTCCGGATTGGTTTCGACTATCATAGCCTCCGCGCACATAGCGGCAAACACCTTTCCGACACCCGATTTCGCAATGGCAACCGACCGACCGTAAAGCTCGCCTATATTAAGCTCAACTCCGCCGAGCTTTACCACGCGCCTATCCGAAAGCTTTGCGATAAGAGCAGAAACCTCCTCGTCAAGTGCACCTATTATACCTATATCAACCTTACAGCTCATAAAGCCCCCATCACTCTCCGTATACGAGAGTGTTTTTCTTGTTTTTCAGCACCTCGAGATAGCGCCCGGCTTCGCGCTTTGCACTCTCCAAATCGAGATTTTTATAGTTACCGCACTCGCGGCGCTCCGCGCCGAACATAACGCTGCTCCTATACGCGATTTGCTCAAGCGTTTGTATCACAGTGTCCACGACCGTCTTGTCGTCGGCATTCCTGACGAGCAGATAAAATCCCGTCTGACATCCCATCGGTCCAAAATATATAACGTGTTCACCAATAGCGGAGGAGCGAATATAGGTCGCAAACATATGCTCAAGCGAGTGCATAGTGAGATTATCCATATAATCGTCCGCATTAGGTCGCCGCGTGCGCATATCGTAGGTGGTTATATCTCCGTCACGTCGGGATATGTATATACCTATGTCGATTATATCGTGGTCGACCGAAAAGGAAGCGATTTTAGCAGGTTCTTTCATAATTTATATTAAAATCCTTGCTCAAAGATAAGAACGTCAGAACGCAAGACGCTCTCTGATATATGCAACTACCTCACTCATAGGAATTCTTACCTGCTCCATAGTATCTCTGTCACGAACGGTTACGCAGCCGTCGTTTTCGCTGTCAAAGTCGTAGGTGATACAGAAGGGAGTTCCTATCTCGTCCTCGCGGCGATATCTCTTTCCGATAGAGCCGGTTTCGTCAAAGTCGGTAGCAAACTCGCGCGCAAGAACGTCGTAAAGCTCAAGAGCCTTATCCGAAAGCTTTTTGGAAAGAGGAAGCACCGCACACTTAACCGGCGCAAGCGCGGGGTGCAGATGAAGCACCGTACGAACGTCACTCTCGGAAATAGTTTCCTCGTCATACGCGTCAACCAAGAAGGCGAGCGCAACTCTGTCCGCGCCGAGCGAGGGCTCAATAACGTAAGGAACGTAGTGCTCGTTGGTTTCGGGGTCAAAATAGGTCATATCCTTGCCCGAATGGTTCTGGTGCTGAGTAAGGTCGTAGTCGGTTCTATCCGCAACTCCCCAAAGCTCACCCCAGCCGAACGGAAAGAGAAATTCGAAATCTGTCGTTGCCTTGGAATAGAAGCAAAGCTCGTCGGGGTCGTGGTCGCGAAGACGGAGATTCTCATCTCTCATTCCGAGGTCAAGAAGCCACTTGTGGCAATAATCCTTCCAATATTTGAACCACTCAAGGTCTGTGCCGGGCTTACAGAAGAACTCAAGCTCCATCTGTTCAAATTCACGTGTGCGGAAAACGAAGTTGCCCGGAGTTATTTCATTTCTGAATGACTTGCCTATCTGTGCAACACCGAAGGGGAGCT
>JAZNFU010000384.1:0-3030 GCA_045576135.1 Eubacteriales bacterium | reverse complement strand
GCAGGGCGAAGAGCGTTGCGGCTGAGCTTGAGTTTGCGGAGGCGCGTCGGGAGTTTACCGAGCTGTTCGAGCGTGAAAGAGCCGCTGGAAGACTTCCGTTGCGTGTAACGCATAACGATACCAAGCTCAATAATATTCTCTTTGACGTGAATACGAAGGAGCCCATTTGCGTAGTTGACCTTGATACTATAATGCCCGGATATTCCATAAACGATTTCGGCGACTCGATACGCTTCGGCGCATCAACGGCACCCGAGGACGAAACGAATCTTGATAAGGTCGAGATGGATATTTCGCTCTTTGAGCTTTACGTTAAGGGATTCCTTGAGGGAACGGGCGGAGCACTCACCGAAACCGAAATATCTCTTATGCCGGCTGCGGCAAAGATGATGACCTTTGAGTGCGGTATGCGCTTCCTTACCGATTATCTTGATGGCGACGTTTATTTCAAGACTAAGTATCCCGAGCACAATCTTGACAGAGCGAGAAATCAGTTCAAGCTCGTCAGCGATATGGAAGCTAAAATGGAAGAAATGCAAAGGATTGTAAATAAATATTTGCAAAAATAAAAAACTGAGCGCTAAACGGAATAAAAGCATGCTGCTCCAACACTTTCAAATCGGTGTTGGAGCAGCTTACTTTTTGTACTGCTTTTATTAAACGATATACGCCTTTTTGATTCTTATGGCAACCTTGGGTCTGTCGCTGTAATCGGTGGGAATGGAGGCTATTTCGTCAACCACCTCGATGCCCGACGTGACCTTGCCGAATGCCGCGTATTCGCCGTCAAGGTGGGGCGCATCCGCGTGCATAATAAAGAACTGAGAGGATGCTGAGTTTTTATCGTACGACCGAGCCATAGATATAACGCCGCGCTCGTGCTTTATGGGGTTCTTGTGACCGTTGGAGCGAAACTCACCCTTGATTTTTTCATCGGAGCCGCCCATACCGTTTCCGAGCGGGTCGCCGCCTTGAATCATAAATCCGGGTATGACTCTGTGGAAGGTAAGACCGTCGTAAAATCCCTCGCTGACGAGCTTTTCAAAATTCCTTGCGGTGATGGGCGCGTGCTCCGGATAAAGCTCAAGCTCAATTTTGCCGCCGTTTTCCATTTCGATAACAACCATTTGAAAATTCTCCTTTAAGTAAAAAAATGATATATTGTTAATATGTTTTGGGTATATTTAGATATACGGATTTATATCGTTTATATTTGCTTGCAAAAGCTCGAATCGGAGGGGTTATGAACGAGAAGAGAATACACAAATACGCATCGCTTTGCGTGATAGGTGCGGCTATCTTTGCCGTTAGTTATTTCCTGCTCGACTATATGCTTGCCGCGGTGCTTCCGTTTCTTTTGGCTTGGGCGGTCGCGCTCTCGCTTCGTCCGATGTCTAAAAGAATTTCAACGCTGACTAAGCTTAACGAAAGGGCGGTTCGACTCGTTTTAGCTATGCTTGCAAGTGCCGTGTTTATATCTTTAATCGTGGGCGTTTTGTGGTATATAGCAAACAAAAGTTGGCAATTTTTGAGTGGAATTGACAAAAATGATGAAATAATATCCGCGATAACGTCCTTCTTGAACGGTGGACTGCTTTCTAAAATAGCATTTGGCGAGGAGCTCACGGAATATATAAAAACAGCACTCGGCGATATTATATCGTCTCTTATGAAAAGGCTTGCCGACGTTATATCAACCGTTGCGGCAAGGCTGCCGGGAGTTTTTATATTTACCATAGTCACTATCATTTCCGCCGCGTATTTTGCCTTTGACCTTGAGGGAATAAACGGCGCTGTCGCGAGCATATTGCCGAAGCGCGTTCTTTCGATTTTCGGCAGAATTCGGCGAGCGTTTAAAAGCGTTGGCGTGAGATATATTAGGTCGTATCTTATAATAATGTCGGTAACCTTTATTACGCTTCTTATCGGATTTATTATAATAGGTGTGGAATACGCCACCCTGATAGCTCTTTTCGTTGCCGTTTTGGATATATTACCCGTTTTCGGAGTCGGCACGGTGCTCCTGCCCTGGAGCGCCGTAGCCTTTATTACGGGTCGGTCAAGCGTTGGTGTGGGGCTTCTCGTTCTGTTTGGCTTTATAACGGTCCTGCGTGAAATCGTCGAGCCTAAAATACTTGGTAAAAATCTTGGACTTCATCCGCTTCTGACGCTTATTTTGCTGTACGTCGGCTATTCATTTTTCGGCTTCGCGGGAATGATTCTTTTGCCGCCGATAGGCGCTCTTGTGGGGGTTATGCTGAGAGAACAGACCGACCTTAAGGAAGAGTAAATCAAAGAAAAATGATTTTACCCATATCACAAAGAGGCTCGTCCGAGAGTGGACGTATATTCATTCCGAGTGATTTTATTCTTTCTTTTATAAGGCTGTATGACGGGTGTGACTCTGGATTTCCGAGAAAATAAACCTCGCCCTCGTACACACCGGCAGCTCCGCCGATAAACCCATACTCGTACGGGGGGAGAAAAATGCCGCCGTTTCTTATCGCGCATACCGATATACCGCACTTGCGAAGAGTAGTGCTAAGACCTTCGTCCGCCGTTATAACCTCGGCGTCGTTCAGCGCGAGCATCGTGCAGGCGGGATATCCCTGCCTTACGTTTATAATTTCATAGCCAAGCTCGTCGGCAAGAGCCAAAACGCGACGAGATACGCTGTCGGTTTTTGCGAAAAGGCGTTTGCCAATGGTAAGGACGTTAAGGATCGCGTCCGTGGGATATTCGTCGCCGAAGATGTCGTCGGTGACGTGTATTTTTACGTGCGGCGCATATTCTCTGATGTCCGAAAAAATATGCGGTGCGATATCGATATAATCCGCCGTCGTTACTATATCGTTACCGAGCTTCGCTATGAGCATATCGGGGTGTGACGCCATCGGTGCGGGTATTCCGCGTGCCGCGGGAAGCTTCAATACTTGAAATCCGCGCAGCAAAAGACCTCGCTCGGCGGCGGGGGTTATTCGTGAATCAACAAGCGCCACCTTCATAAGCTCCACACGGTACGTTAAATTT
>JAZNFU010000383.1:0-3886 GCA_045576135.1 Eubacteriales bacterium | reverse complement strand
CCAAAATACAGCTAACGTATTTTGGGGGTGTGGTAATAACTCTTATCTATTGTTTTTGTAATATTCAAATCTGCTTATCAAATGACGTCCGATGCTTGCCATATATCGCAGAGCATCCTCGTATACGTCGGAAGGCAGGTTTATAATAAAGAGTCCTGCCTCGTAGCTCAAGTCACCCGCATAGCCTATCTCGGCGAGCGCCTTCATTACCGACTCCCAGTCGGCTTTGCCGTAATATGGGAGCGTATGGTCGTCGGAAGCTCCGCAGTTATCGTGAATATGCGTGCAGCCGTTTACCAACCTATCTCCAACCTTTCTTATTGCCTCGGCGGGATTGACACCCTCGAACAAGCAATGTCCGACGTCGAAGCATACGGTAAACACGGGGTTGTCGAGTGTATCGTACAGCCGATTAAGCCTCTCGGGCGTAGAGGTAACTGAAAGACGGTCAATATTCTCGATAGCGATTTTTATACCGAATTTTTCCGCATAGGGTATCAGTCTTCTATAAAAGTTAAGGTTGTATTCAAACAAAATCTCAGGGTTTCCCTCTATCGAGAAATCAAGATGCGTACAAGGATGGACGACTATCATAGGGGCGCCGAGATACGCCGCATTTTTCATCGCCAGGACTATCTCGTCAAACCTCTTTGCCGTTTTTTCTTCATCGGTAAAGCTTGAGGGGAAGGGGGCGTGAGCCTGGCAAACGGCAATACCCTTTGCTTCTGCGTATTTTGACAAATCACGGTAGAACTGCTCGCTATGCTCATTCGTGCGATACTCGGCAAAGTCGTTATTAAAGTCAATGCCCTCTATTCCCACCTTGGCAAAAACATCAAAGACTCCACGCGCGCCAAAGGCGTCGTGAATTTTAAACATATTCGAAGAAAGACGCATATCAAAACCTCTTTTCTAATTTGAAACCATTATAACATTTCGCACTCGGTTTGTCAATTTGTCCTGTACAACATATTAGTCATTTTGTTCAATATGACGCTCCCAACGTATTACAAGGCTTTTAGGCGCATTTGTGCGGAAAATATGCCTCTTAAAACGCGGTCGGTTTGGGTTGACGTTGGCTGTCCGTAAGAAAGCCGTGCAAAAACCAAATCGGGATATTTACTTTTGCCTATTCTATATCGTACCACTCATCGCCGATTTTGAAGTATTCTACCGGTTCTGCCGTAATGAAAAAGAAACCGTCCTGAAGCTCGTATTCGACGCCCTGGATTGTAACCGCCGTCGCTGTGATTAATTCATCGGGGATATCCCAAATCATCTGTGTCCCCTCTTCCTCAACCTTATAAAGCGCCGCCTTATCAATCAGATTGTAATACCCGTTCTCTCCTTTTATCGTATAGAGTCTTCCTACGACGTAATTGTCCTTAGTGAAAACCTTGTACGCGTAGCCGTCTTTGGAAACGGTACACCCCCAAAAATGTTTTTTTACAATTTTAAAGCCTTGTAAATCCGACCAATGCTCACCACTCTCAAAGTCGCCTTCGAACGTGAAATAATAGATTCGATAATCGCCGGTATCAATATACTCATCGTCTGAGTAAACCCCGGCAGCCATATCCGGCGTGAAGCCGTATTCCCCACGGTGTATTGCAAACGGAAGATAACACGTCGCAATAAGTAAAAGCAAAATTGCCGACCATTCGGCAATCCGCCCTATCAGCCGCAGCCTTCGATTCTTTTTTACGATTACACTTTCCGGCTCGTTGGTGGCAAGCTCCTCGTCGGTAATATCAAAAAGCGTCTTTAAGGTAGACATAGATTCGGGATTTGGCAATCCCAGACCGTTTTCCCACTTCGCAACGGTACTACGGCTTACAAAGAGCTTTTCTGCCAGTTGCGCTTGTGTAAGCCCACTTTGTATTCTCAGCCGCTTTAATTTTTCACAAAACTCCATATTACGTTACCTCCAAGCACTTATATTGTATCACAAGTCAAAGGATTTTGTTGTTACTTTTGTGTTACTTTGAGGCAGGTCGTTGTTACGGAATTTGAAAAGAGCTATACAAATCGGTTTGGAAGGCAAAATATGACAACTATACTTTTATTTTTCCAGCTCTTTGAAATACAATTCCATCTGCTTTTCCGTCGGCTTATATTCAGGGTGAGAGCAACAAGGCAACGTAGGCTCCTCACCGTTATCGCCCCAAAACGGAGTTAAGTCATCATTTTCATACAATATTCTGTCTTTCTCCTTACGAAAATCGGGAATGTCGTAAGGTATGCCCCCGCCCAAAACCGAACGGTGAGCCGAAATTGCAACGGACGACATCGCGGTTGCCGAATAAATATCAAACGGGTGCGGGGGCTGTTTACCTTCCTTTACGCATTCTGTAAACATACGAACCGTAAGATAATCTCCGCCGCCGTGCCCGGATTTTTCGATCAATTCTTCGTCCTTATCGTTCCATAACGGCTTGTACAGCTTCTCGCGTTCTGCACCTTCGGGGCAATCCCATTCGTTATAGCGAAGCATTACGCGCTCATCCATTCCTCGCAAATTCTCGATTTGTCCCTTCGTGCCGCAAACGCGGTAGGAATTATGGTGCGCTCCGTATCCGGCGTTCGCGGTAATGCGGAATACCGATCCATCATCATTTAACGTTGTAATATTCGCCGCTTTATCCGCATTGTAGGAAGCTGAAGGAACATCTTCCCGTGAGGGAGCATACATAGCAAACGCACTCACCATTTTGGGAGTTGCTCCGGTAATATGCATTACAGGCCCTAACGTATGAGTGATATAATACGTTCTTGGCAAAAAATGTCTCCAATGCTTAACTTTTTTTAAAAATTCGTATCCCACGCGCTTACGGGATTGGTTATATTCTCCCTCGGCGTACAAGATTTTTCCCAAAGTGCCGCTATCCGCTACCCGCTTCATCTCTCGGTTAAAGAGCATTTGCGGATAATTTTCGGCAAGCATATAGATGCTCCGACTTTTCTCGAACGCACGGATAAGCTCGACTCCCTCTGCCATAGTGCCATTAGCGATGCATTCGGAGAACACGTGAATATTACGCTCAAAGCACTTGATAGCATAAGGCGCGTGCTGGTAAAAATTATTTGCGAGGATAACCGCGTCCATAGGGTGATTGATGAAATCGTCAAAATTCTCGTATACGGCAACGCTTTCATCTAACGCCTTCATCGCATTTTCTCTGCGCTCCTTATGGCTGTCTCAAATAGCCACGATATCAGCGCCCACCAGCATAAAGCATTTCGCAAGATCCATACCTCTGCCTACGCCAAACACGCCAACTCTGATTTTTTCCATAAATTTCTCCTTTTAAATTTATAATTTTTTATATTGGAATAAAGAACAATGCGCACATTCCGACAAACGCCAGAGCCACGCTGACGATTTCACGCTTATTTGGCTTTTTGTCACCTAAGTAGCTCAGCACCGTAGAAACGATCATAGTTCCGCCTGTTACCATAGGATATTGCACCGAAGAATCCACGTACACAAGAGCAAAAACAAGCAAAAGATTTGCTAAGTTATTGATTACACCCTTGGCAGCCACCAAAGCATACGACAGAGTAAGAGCCTTTTTTGCTCGACGGGGCGCTTCTCTCTTTACTTGTGACACTACGGAGCTTTGACGAAGCGAAAGCAACATCCACGCAATACCCGAAAGTACAACCGAGGTGATGGCAATCCACATACTGTACTCTAACGAAGTCGTTTTAGGGAAGTCGCTTGATACGAAAAGCTTAGATATTACACCCGACATTCCGTTAAACACAAAAATTCCTATGTAAAACAGGGCGCCCTTTTTCCCTTTTCCCTTTTTAATCGTACAAGCTAAAGAAGCACAAATAAAAATCACGCAAACTATTTTTGCAAGTGTGATACCCTCGTTAT
>JAZNFU010000382.1:0-1942 GCA_045576135.1 Eubacteriales bacterium | reverse complement strand
AGATCCTTTCCCGTTTCATACATTGTTTTTATAAACAAATCAAGCGATATTTTTCTTGAGCCTGATAGGAAGTTCGCAAGGCTCACGGCGTTTATCGCTCGCATTGCGGCAACCGCGTTTCGCTCGATGCAAGGAATCTGCACTAAACCGCATATAGGGTCGCAGGTGAGTCCGAGGTGATGCTCAAACGCAATCTCTGCCGCATACTCTATCTGATCTATACCCATCTCGAAAAGCTCGGCAAGCGCCGCAGACGCCATAGAGCACGCCGTTCCGACCTCCGCCTGACAGCCGCACTCGGCTCCGCTTATCGACGCGTTGGTTTTCGTAAGCGTTCCGATAAGTCCGGCGACGGCAAGCGCGCGCAAAATCTGCTTATCCGAAAATCCGTGCTTTTCCTGCATATATTTGAGGACAGACGGTAAGACGGCACACGCGCCGCAGGTGGGTGCTGTAACTATCGTTCCGTTATCCGCATTCTGCTCACTAACGGCGTAGGCGTAGGAGCACACGATACGGTTTTCGCGAGTTACCGGGCTTTCGTCAATATGGCGCTGATTGTAAAGATACTGCGCCTTTCTCTCAACCTCAAGTCCTCCGGGGAGTATTCCCGAGGTGGTGAGTCCCTCGTGTATGGCGTTTTTCATAACGTCCCATACCTTCTCCAAAAACAGATATATTTCCTCGCCCTCTCGCAGTGCGACGTAATCCGAAAGGCGTATTCCCTCTTTTTTACAGTACTCCGCAATCTCCGCAAATCTCGTTTCGGGATACACCGACGGAGCTTCAAGCTCATCTCTGCCTATAATCCTTATATCTCCGCCGCCGACGGAAAGAACGCGCGTAGCCTCGCCGACGCGTACGCCTCCCGAGATTTCGTATATATCCATCGTGTTTTCGTGCGGAAGATTTCTGTGCTCGGTATTGAAGATGATATTTACCGGCTTTTCACCGCACACGATTTGCAAAGCGTGGTCGGTTCCGTGCCCCCTTCCCGTATCGGCGAGCGAGCCGTACAGTATGACCTCAAACCCCTCCGCCGCCTCGTGCTCGGATAAAAAAATCTCCATCGCCTTTGCGGGTCCCATCGTATGAGAGCTTGAAGGGCCTTTACCTATTTTGTATATGTCCCTGATAGATTTCACGCGTCTTACCTCTCGTTTTAATCTGAATTTTAGACAAATTCAAAAAATATTATTTGCGTTTGCGTATTTCTATTCAATTTTACCACACGCCGTAATTTTTGTCAACGAGGTCTTGATTTTTTCGCGCACAAATTATATAATAAAATAAGACGGACGCGCTTTTCTATAAAAATACCCGCGCACGAAAGGACGGAAAATGAAAAAGCTTAATTTTAATTTTAAAAATCTTAACCTGAAGAAAATTATAATATCCGCGCTCATAGCGGCGGCTGTATCCTTTGCGATATATTACGTATTTTTACCTCCTATCAATCCGCACTCGGTGGGATTCTGGGTTTATCTTGCGGTAGTGCTGTTTTCATTCTGCGCTCCGTATCTTGGACTCAGCATCGACAAGGGTGCTTTCGTATTCGTTACGGACGGTGACGGCAAATTCAACAGAAAATCGGTCAGCGGCGTAAGGATTATCAAAAAGCTTAATAAAATGCCGCTGATAATCGTTGCCCTTCCCATAGCGGTCGCCGTTATCGGCGGCGTCTTCTCCTCTACCTTCTTCTTTGCGAAGGCTTACGCATCGGTAATCGACGTTGACGACACGGTAGTTTTTGAGGACGATATGCCCGAAACGACCAACGACTTTAACTATATCGCGCTTATGGATACCGAATCGGCACAGAAGCTCGGAAACCGCGAGCTTGGCGTGCTTTCGAGCAACGTGTCGCAGTACACGCTTTCGGGTTATTACACGCAGATTAACTACAACGGTCTTCCCAAAAAGGTATCAAACCTCGAATACG
>JAZNFU010000381.1:0-2208 GCA_045576135.1 Eubacteriales bacterium | reverse complement strand
AAGGTAACGGTTATTTTAGCTTTTTCAAGGTATTCAATTCTGATATAAAGCTTCTCGTAAAGTATCAAAAGGATAACCGAAATGACACAAAAGACGATATATCCGAGCATTTATACCTCTTTTTCTTTAATTTTTGGCGTTTTGTGGTAAAATTTGCCACAACGCCGTGCAAAATTTAATCGTTTATAACGTCGTCCTCAGCCGAGGCGTCCTCCGCCTCGCTTGCAAAGCCGTCGGTGTCGTGGGTGCTCTCGGTCGAGTCGGCGCTATCCTCTGCCACAGCGTCGGGTGCGGCGCCCGCGGCGTCTATCAATTCGTCCATCGTCTGCTGCTCGGGGGCGTTTTCCTCGGCTCTTGCGGCTTCGGTTTCCGTTTTCGTGCTCTCAAACACCGCCATAAGCTCCTCGGTCGTTTGGGGAAGGGCGTCGAGTCCGGAAAGTCCGAACGCGCGCAAAAAGTCGGAGGTCGTGCCGTAGAGCATCGGTCTGCCGGGTACGTCGAGCCTGCCCTTACACTCGATAAGTCCTCTGTCGATAAGGTTATTCATAGCGTAGGACGAGTCGGCGCGCCTGAGTGTGTCAACGAACAGCCTCGTAACCGGCTGATTGTAGGCAACGATAGCCAACGCCTCCATAGACGAGGTCGAAAGCGTACCGCTTTTGCGTATTCCGAGAGCCTCGCGGATTTCGGGCAGATAATTCTGCTTGGTGCAAAGCTGGCAGGAGTCCGAATAGGTCAGTAAAATAACTCCTCGCGGAATACTCGGGTCGTTATATTTGAGCGAATACTCGAAAACTATATCCTTTACCTTTGCGGGCGTCAGGGAGAAAACTCTAGCGAGCGAGGAATACTGTACCGGGTGACCCGCGGCAAAGAGTATTGCCTCGATAGCCTCCTCAATATTTATATCTCTTGGCGCGCTCTCGTCGCCCGACGGCTCTGCTTTTACTATATTATTGTCATCCTGCGATGCGTTATTCTCATTCTTCTGCGCATCGGCTTCAAGTATTTCGGTTTCTTTAAGCATTTTCTTCGTCAATCTCCTTTTCGCCGTCCTCGGCTACCGTATCAAACTCGCTTCTGTTTTCCTCGTTGAATACGTAGTCGGGATTAAGTCTGAATTTCATTGCGAGTCCAAGCTCGTCGTATTCTATAACGTCCTCGACGATATGAGTGGTGGTTATTATAACTCTGCCTATCTTTATAAGCTCAAGTATACCCATAAAGCGAGCAACGAGCTCCGCGCGGCTGTCCGAGTCCTTGAGTAAGAAGAAAAGGGAAGCCTCCTCGTGCTCCTCAAGAAGCTCGCACATCTCGGTAATCTTTTCCTCGACCGAAACTACCTTGTGCTTGATAAGCGGATTTACGAGCTCGGTGGGGGTCCTCGCGCTCTCGGCAACCTTGATTCTTCGCATAACCGAGTTCAGCGCCTTGATAAGCATAGCCGCGTCAAGATTTAAGGGAAGACCCTTTTCGGGCGGTATTTCGTCGGTGCCCTTGACGTATCTTCCCGAATATTCCTCGAACATCGGGCGCAATTCCTTAGCGGCAAGCTTCGCCTGCTGATAGAGTATAAGCGCGTCGGCAATCTCACGTCTTGGGTCGTTGACCGTGCCCTCCTCGTGCGGCAGCAGCATCTTGCTCTTTATAAGCATAAGCTCGCTTGCCATAACGATGAACTCGCTCGCAACCTCAAGGTCCATTCTCTCGGCTTCTTCTATATATTCAAGATATTGGTCGCATATAAGGGCAATCGGAATATCCGTAATGCTCACCTTGTTTTTGCTGATAAGAGTCAAAAGCAAATCGAGCGGCCCTTCGAATTGGTCAAGACGGTAGGTCAGTTGTTGAATCATTTGTTTACCTCAAAAGCATTTTTGTTCAGAACTTCAAAAACGGAAGAAGTCCCCAAAAATCAAGCATAAGATTTGAAAGCGCCGAAATCACCGACGAGAGCATACCGGTAAGCGAGAATATACCCGCAATTGCCGAAAGCACCGGACTTGCCGCTATGAATGAGAAGGAGAGAAGGAAGGATTTGACGTAGCCGCCAAGCAGCATCCAAATAAGGAGTGCGAGGTAGATTTTTCTCTCGTATTTCATTATGCCGAAATAAATTCTTGGGGGAAGTATCGCCGTGATTATTCTTGAGCCGTCAAGCGGCGGTATCGGAATAAGGTTGAAAAGACCAAGACCGAGATTGACGGT
>JAZNFU010000380.1:0-2352 GCA_045576135.1 Eubacteriales bacterium | reverse complement strand
GCTTAAGCTCTACGCCAAGCGCGGTGCACTCGGATATCAAGGCGAGGACGTCGTCGGTGATTTTAATTTTTCTGCCCGCAAAGGAATTCAAAATCCGAGAGCTTGATTCAAAGGACACGATATCGAGCCTCACGCGCTGCTCGCCCGTGCCGACGTGGTAGGAAAGCGGCGGATATATCAGGCACTCGCCCTCAGAAAGCTCAAAGGGTCTGCCGTCCACCGAAACCTTAAAGCAGCCGCCTCGAACGCACACTATCTCCCAAAAATCGTGCATATCGGGTATCGGGCGAATGACCGTATCCTCGCTTATGCGGTAAACGCTCACGACCGAGCTTACCGATATCAGCTCGGGCAGGTCTATCTTGTTCAAAAGCTTGGCTCCCATCTTACCCATCTTTTCGAAAACCTCCTTTTTGTGCAAAAAATATGGCTTTTTGTACAAAAACGCAGTCTTTTTGTATAAAGACTCGCTCCGCACTTGATGCTATAATGAAAATAGAATTACGAAATTTTGCGAGAGCCTTTTTAAAGCTGACGCATCAGCCGAGCAAAAAGCCGCCCCCGACTTTTCGTATCCTGAATCATTGCAACAAAAACCGACGAATTTCCTCGCGAAATTCGTTCGCAAATCCCTCACTTTGCGGTCGAAACCAAAGCATTTTGACCTTCGATCGCCGTTGTACTGAATATAGCACAGAAGCTGAAAAAAGTCAATACGAAAGAAAAAATCAACACAAAAAATTCGGTGCGCCAAAGTGTGCACCGTATCGGAAGGAGAAAACTATGAAAAAGCTTAAGATGGGTCTTATCGGATGCGGCGGTATGATGAAGTCGCATATGATGGGAGTTGAACAGGTTAAAAACGTTGAGTTCGTTGCGGTATGCGACGTAATCCGCGAGCGCGCGGAGGATATGGCGACTATTCTCAACAATCCCTTTATCACGACCGATTGGCGCGAGATGGCTGACAAGGTGGACGGCGTTCTTATCGCGCTTCCGCACGATTTGCACTTTGAGTGCGGAATGTTCTTCGCGAAAAACCGAAAGCACGTCCTTATGGAAAAGCCGCTTTGCAACACGGAAGAGGAGTGCAGAACGCTTATCGATACCTGTCGGGAAATGGGCGTTACGCTTATGTGCGCGTATCCCGTGCCCCACTACCCCGCTATCAAAAAGCTCAAGGAGCTTATCGACTCGGGCGAGTACGGTCAGATTATGCAGTTCTCTATCTGGACCGAGCAGTATACTCCGGTTGACTCGTTCCCCTGGGCAGGCACGGCGCGCCTCGGCGGCGGTCAGCTTTTCAGCCACGGCTGTCACTACGTCGATATTCTTCTGCGTATGCTCGGAACTCCTGTCAAGGGCTATCACGTCGGAACGCGAAACGGCACGCCTTGGCTTTTGCGCGAGGGCACGAGCGCTATGGTGCTTAAGTTTGAAAACGGCGCACTCGGCTATCACGGCGCAACCTGGGGCGCAAGAGGCTCGCGGCTCGGCTACGATTTTCAGATACAGACGGAGCGCGGACTTCTCGAATTTTCCAAAAGGCGCGAGGGCGGCTCAATCCTTCTTTACGACTCTATCGACGTGCACAAGCCGGGCGTTGACGAAAAGTCGAGCTACAAGGTAATCTGGCGCGCACCCGAGGTAAAGGGCAACACCAAGTTCACCCACTACGAGATAGACCACTTTGCCGATTGCGTTATGAACGGAAAAACTCCGGTCACCGACGGCGAAACCGCACTCAAAAGTCTAAGGCTCATATGGAAGCTGTACGACGGAGAGCGACTCGACTTCGTTCCCGACCTTCGCGACTGTGCTTACACCGAGGAGGAAATGGAAAATTACGCGAGATACGTAAAGGAGTCGGACGACTGAGCCTAAACGAAATCAAAACTTCTTAACGGCATAACCTAATAAAAATGAATAGATACTGTTTTTGAACGGTATTCTCACAAAGTGCCGCTTCGGAATATTTTTCACCGCTTTCGTCAAAACTAAGCAAAAACCGTGGGCGGTGAGTGAGTGAAAAAATATCTTGTCTTTTTTTCCATAGGCGGCGCGGGATACGCCGTAATAGAGCTTCTTTGGCGCGGACGCACGCATTGGTCAATGGTAATTGCGGGGGGAATTTGCTTCGTCAGCTTTTCCTTGATAGACAAAATCTTTTCCGAGCGTTCGATTCCCTGCAAGGTACTTCTGTGCGCGCTTTCCATAACGACGGTGGAATTCATTTTCGGCGTAATCTTCAATATTATACTTAAGATGAACGTTTGGAATTACAGCGATATGCCGTTTAATATTTTAGGGCAAATTTGCCCGACCTTCTTCTTTCTTTGGTGCGGACTTTCC
>JAZNFU010000379.1:0-3443 GCA_045576135.1 Eubacteriales bacterium | reverse complement strand
ATTTGGATACCTGTGTAGATAATCTCCGTAGTTACGATATTTCTTTCTTCTGATTACCGACAGCAACCCATATTTCTGCATAACTCTTAGTACTGTCTTAGGATTACGATAAATACCGTTTCTTTCAAGCCATATATGTACTCTGCGATATCCGTAGGTTTTACCGCACTCGTTTTGACATTCTCGTATTTTTTCAGCTAATGGTAAATCCCATGCAGGTACATCCATTCGTGAAACATATCCGTAGTACCCACTTCGAGATACTTTGAAGAACCGACACATTTCACTAATTGAATACTTATCTTTATGTCGATAGATTACCATATATTTTACGCTTGTCCTCACTTCCTTTCGGTGAGCGAGAGAAAATCCCGCATTAGTTCATTTTCCATTTTCAATCTTTTTACTTGTCGTTCCGTTCTTGCAAGTTCGTATTGTAATTGAGAAACCTTGCTTAATTGTTGTATGGATGGTGGTAGTGCAGTTCCGTCTTTTCGCGGTCTGCCTTTTGAATTTATTGATATACCTGATGACAACTTTGCTTGATTTCTATTATGTCGGTTGATGAAATTTTCAAGTTGTCTTTGCTTTAATCCAAATTTTTCACATATTTCTCGATTTGTTTTTCCTTGCTCTCGCAATGCAAATATTTCTCTTTCGTATTCCTTTATGTTTCTATATTCTCTTGGCATAAAAAATCCCCCTATGGTAGTCGGTTTTATTCTACCATAGGGGACTCTTTTTTCTATTGTCCGTTTTTACTGGACTTGTGCATTTACCAAGCTCTTTTTTATTCACATATAAGCGATGGGCGGAGGATAGCGAAGGCTTGATGGCCGATGGTGCTTTCAAGGCGTGCGCTCAGCTTCGACTTATCAAGCGAGTTCGTCAGCGCGTACAGCGCACCGTCGCCTGCGTATATATACATCGCAGGCGCATCGTTTGCGATGCCGATATATATTACGTCGCCGACGATGAGATTTTTCTCACTCGGTAGGCGCGTGCGCTCTCTCATGAAGCGGTCGCTCGTGAGCACGTTCTTCCCTCCGTAAAGCGAGGGCGCTACCGCATTTACGAGCGTGCTTGTTTCTGAAAGCGCGTAGTTATGCCTTGCCTCTGTGAAAATCGCGCTTTCCAATGCTTTGACGTCACTTGGAAATACGTTTTCCACGCCAAGAACCTCTTCGTAGACTTCGTTTACTATTTCAAGCGCGGAAAGCTTCGAGCCGATTCTACTTTCTATCGCTGCCCTTATTGCCACTTGCTCGTCTGTGTTAAGCGTGCGACCAACGTAAACGGGCGGCGCTTTCGTCGGTATTCCGCCGACCTTGCTTTCGTCCGAGCACGAAATTGCCGTGCCCGATTTTGCGTTTTCCGAAACGGTTACGGTGTACGATACCTGCTTTCTTTCATTCGGCAGAAGTTCGAGCGTCCATTTAAGCGTGCGCTCGCCTCCATCCGAAAGTGCGGTAAATTCCGGCACTTCATCGGCAATATCGACCGCGACCGTCTTATCGCCTCTGTTTTCAACGGTGAACGTATACGTTATGCTATCGCCTGCGTTTACCGTTTGACCTAACGTTGCGGAGCAAGTCTTTTCCGCGAAAACGTCGCGCATATCACCGATACGCATAAGCGAGCTTTCGGGGACTTCACCGCTATACATATTAAGCGGACGGATTATGTAAATCGTTTCACGCGGAACTCTTTTGCTAAAAATCGAGCGCGAGCTTTGCTCGTCGAAAAGCTCGTCGAGCTTCATATATCTTATGGCAGGCTCGTCTGCCTCGCGGAGGTCTCTGTAAGTCGAGCCCGTACAGTGGATTAGGTTGCCGCCGCCAACGTAGAGCATCGCGTGGGTATTTCCCGTTATCGTATAAAATACGACGTCACCTATCCGAAGCTGAGATTTGTAAACCTTTTCGATAAACGCCTTTTCTTCGTCGGTTTCCTCGTGAGTCAAATCGTACGAATAGGCTTGCATATCGTCGGGCGCGTTCGCAAGATAAAACGGTCCGTAATCCCAACCGAGAGCCGCGTAGTATACGTCGTGGACAAAGCCTGTGCAGTTTGTGTAGCCCGTTTCGTCAAGCGTATAGTCCTCGGGCGTTTTTCCGCGCTCCCATCGGTATTCGATGGGGTTTTGCACGAGTCGCGTATCTGCGTATTGCGTGCGCGCGCCGCGCATCAAGAATGCCTCGGCGGTTGCAATTATCGCCTTTTCCACGTCAGTTTCGCCTGCGCTTATCGGCTCGGAGCGTATCGCTAAGTCACTTTGCATCGCCATTGACGGACGAATCACGGCAAAATACTCGTTATTTGAGATATTATCAAGGAAATCGTCGTCAACCTCCGTGCATTTTTGCGTTATATCGTAGAGCTTGGCGCCGTCGCTTACGAAGAAGCGTCCACCTTCGATTTCAAGAGAGTAGGGGAGGATGCACAGCACGTCGCCGGGGGCGATGTCCGCGAGAGTGATGCTTCGCGTTATGCCGAGCGCTTTTCCGCCGTACAGCGAGGGTACGAGCATTTTGTGGTAGCCCTTTCTGCTTTCGTCCTCGCCGCTTATGAATATCTGGTTTAAGATTTCACCTGCGGTGTCGCTTATGCCCGAGGAGGTGCTGAAAGCGACGGAGTACATAAACGACAGAAGCTCCACGCCCTCGAAATCGGAGTCCTTTAGCGCCTTCACGGCTTTTGTGAATTTCGCGCGGTCGGTTTCGTTAAGCGTGCGCGCAATTAAAAGCGTATCGGCAGAGAGGGGCTCACCGTTTATTTCGGCGTCGGGGGAGACGATTTCATCGCCGAGAGCACCGCATACGCTTACCGTATACGAGCGCGTAAGCGTCGTTTTTCGTGGGACGGTCACGGTAAGTGAAAGGTCGTCGCCGTCATTTTCAAAGTCGCCGTCAATGTATAACGTGAGAGAGGGGACGATGTCGGTGACGTTTATTTTTTTGTTGAAGATGCTTTCGTTTTCAAATGTGAACGTATAGGTTATCTCGTCACCAGGGTGTACGGTGCGAAGAAGAATGTGCGAGGAGCTTTTGGTGACGAGCACACTGCCGTTATCTGAGCAAGACGTAAGCGAAAGCGAGGATATTAAAAGCAATACGGCAAAAACGAGCGCCGCGGTTTTCAAAATGCGTGATTTCATTGTCATTTGTATATCCTTTTTGTGTAAAAAATAGCACTTACTGATGTAATAATATCATAAAAATCCGCAAAGGTCTATATTTTTCGCGAAAAAATGTACGTCGCAATCACGCCGAAGTTTTGAATAAAAAATCAACACCCCAACCTAACGGCCGAGGTGTTAATTTTTTTGGTGGAGGCGAGGGGAATCGTTCTCGCCTGCGGGCTCGGTCGGGGTTGGCTCTGACAGTCCACCGGACTGTCATTCACTACCAACCCGTACGATTCCCTTCCAAATAAAAAACACC
>JAZNFU010000378.1:0-2547 GCA_045576135.1 Eubacteriales bacterium | reverse complement strand
GACGATATTTTTAATTCCCCCAAGGTTTACGGCGCATTTTCCGCCGACCGAGGAATCCACCTGCGACAGAAGCGTGGTGGGAATATTGTAAAAATCTATTCCGCGCATATAGGTCGACGCCGCAAAGCCGGTAAGGTCGCCGACCACACCGCCGCCGACGGCTATCATAAGGTCGCCTCTGCCAAGCTCGAAATCAGCCGCCTCGCGCATAATCGACGCGTAAACCTCGATGCTTTTCGCGCCCTCGCCCTCCGGCACGACGTATATTTTGGAATCCTTTGCACACGCGCTCACGCGCTCGGCGTACTCGCGGGGCACGCCGCTGTCGGTAACTATAAGCACGCGCCGCCGAAGGCTGAAAAATTCGCCCACGCTTGACAAAAGTCCCGAGCCGATTATTATATCGTAATCTCCGATATGAAGCTTTCTCATAGAATTCTCCCCGCCCGATTTTCACGCGAAAAATCGGACTTATAAGCTCTTGAATGATGTATTGCTTGATGCCGAGTGTTGCTTAAACGTAAGTGCCGACAGCCTTTAGCCTGTCGCAATATTTTTCAAGCTCAAGCATCATTTTTTTACCCTCGTCGGTGTAAATATTGCCCTCGGCTTCAACGTAGAAATAGTATTGCCAGAGCAATTCCTTCATAGGTCTTGAGCGGAGTGAGCGCATATTGAAGCCGTGCTTACCGATAATATCGATAGCTCTTGCGAGCGCGCCCGCCTCGTTTCTTACCGTGAAGAGCAGAATCGTGTGTACGCCCATCTCAGCACCGCCGTATTTTCTCGGCGAGCGCGTGAGCACGGCGAATCTGGTGGTGTTGCTTCGCGACTGATTTATATTTTTCTCAAGCACCTCAAGACCGAAAATGCGCGCCGCCTCGCCGCTTGCAATTGCGGCGGTGGACTTGTCCGAAAGCTCCGAAACGTATTTTGCGGCGAGTGCCGTGTTGATGTATTCGCGCGTTTCAAATCCGCGCTCGCGTATATACTCGGCGCACTGTCCGAGAGCTTGTCCGTGGCTGACCACCGTCTTTATATCGCTGATTTTGGCACCGGGGACGCAAAGTAGGTCGTGGTTTACCGCAAGCTCAAACATAGCGTTGACGTAAAGCGTGCCGGAGAACAAGAGGTCGGTGACCTGTCCAACCTCGCCGTTGGAGCTGTTCTCAGTGGGAAGCACTACCGTGTCGCACTCGCCCGACTCAACCGCGCGGTACGCCGCCTCGAAATCACCGAAGGCAACCTTTCTCGCGGTGGGGAAAAGCTTTTCTGCGGCGATATGTGAAAAAGCACCCTCGGTACCGCAGTACGCCACGCGCATACCCGATATAAGCTCGTCCTGATAGGAGCGCGAAACCGCCATAACATCCTTGATAAAGTTGACGTAATAGGGGCGGATATCCTCGTCTGAAACGAGCTCGCTGTTGCGCCGCACGACCTCTGCCTCGCGCACCTCGTCGAGTATCTTAAGACCGTGCTCACGCTTGTATTCGGCAACGAGCTCGGCGGCTCTCATACGGCGAACGAAAAGCTTCGCCATCTCGCTGTCGACCTCGTTTATTATCTTTCTTGCTTTTTCAAGTAAGTTTTCCATTTTAGATTCCCCAAATTTCCTTACAGCTTATAAAGCTCGGCAAGCTTCTTGAATGCGGGAAGCGAGCGCTCTATCTGCTCGGTTTTTACGCAGTATGAAATTCTGACGTACGAGCCGACACCGAAATCGTCGCTCGGCACGAGTATCAATTCGCAGCTCTTTGCAGCCTCGGAAAATTCGTATGCGTCGGCTATCGGCGACTTCATAAAGAGGTAAAACGCACCCGAGGGGCGAACCACCTCGAAGCCGTATTCGGTGAGCTTTTCAAGAAGGAGCTTTCTGTTTTTGTCGTAAACCGAAACGTCCGAAAGCTTGCCGAGAATACCCGGAATCAGCTTCTGCAAAAGGCTCGGAGCGCAAACGTAGCCGAGCGAGCGCGCCGCACCGCATATAGCGCGGTATACCTCGCCTGCCGCCGTCATTCTGGGGCCCACGAGCGCGTAGCCGATTCTGTCACCGGGGAGCGAGAGCGACTTGCTGTACGAGTAGCATACGACCGTATCGTCGTAGTATTTGGTAAGGTAGGGCACGTCAAGACCGTCGTAAACGAGCTCGCGATACGGCTCGTCCGCGATAAGATATATCGTCTTTTTGTATTCGGCTTCCTTCTTTTTCAGAAGCTCGCAAAGCTCGCGGATAACCGATTCGGGATAGACCGAGCCGGTGGGATTATTGGGCGAGTTGACGATAATAGCCGCGGTGCGCTCGTTAATAGCCTCTGCTATCCTTGCAACGTCGGGATAGAAGTTTTTACACTCGCACGCAACCTCGACGAGTGTCGCACCCGTCTTTTCAACGAACACGCGGTATTCGGGGAAGTAGGGCGCGAGAGCTATAACCTCCTCACCCTCGCCCGCGAGCGCGTGGAGCGACGAGGTAAGAGCCGCCGCCGCGCCGACCGTCATATACATAAGCTCGGGGTCAACGCTCTCTTCGTATTTTTCGTTTAT
>JAZNFU010000377.1:0-3797 GCA_045576135.1 Eubacteriales bacterium | reverse complement strand
CCCATATTGCGATTTTTCCCGCATCACACTCTCCTCGTTTACCGTCGGGGAAAAGAAGGCGCGCTATGCCGTCCGCGAAGTCGTCGTTATCCTTCGTCACGTCGTTGTAGCAAAAGGTAAGAGTCGCGTATCCACCGTCTATAATTTCCTCGGTCGGTTGGTGCTTGTCGGGAATGTTGCTCCTGAAATTTATATGAATGAATGCGGGGCTGGGGTGCTTGACGTTTTTTGGATACACGTAAGTTAAAGGAAAGGAAAACTCACCGAAATCCGCCTTGCATAAAAGAGATAGCTTTGTAAGCACGGCGTTGCCCGCACAGAATTTTGGGTCGGTATCTATGACGGTCGCGCTTACCGAATACGGCTTCGTAGGTATGCGACCGTATTCCTCGGAAAGAAGCAAATCAAGAATTTCTTTCTTGCTCATACCGATAGGACTCGGTAGATTTTTGAACCTTTTTAGCATATTTTGACCTCTTTAGTTTACTTTAGTGCGTCTAATACTTGGTTGCAGATTTGCTCCATACCCAAAGCCGTAGGATGACCGCTGTCCTTATCTATGCCGTCAAGCTCTATGTACGACGTGCCGAAATGAACGGATGCTTCCTTGATTGCCGCAACTATTCTCTCGTCAAGCTCGGTGTTGATGATGAATATTACGTTGCCGGTGGGAAGCTCCTCTTTCAGCTTGCAGATGAGATAGCTTATAGCGGGCAGGGTAGAGTAAAGATCATCCTCGCACCAACCGCTGAGCATAGGCTCACCCTTCGGCGTCGTTTCAAGCCAGGAGTCGTTGGTTCCGCCAAAAACGAAAACGGTATCTACGTCGTTCTTTTTAAAGAAATCGTCCTTTTGCATAAGGCGCATTCTGTTGACGAACGACGAGCGATAAGCGTATTCGGGACTGACACGCCCGGTGTAACAGACGGTAGAGCCTGACCAACTGTCGTTAAGCACGAGATTTATCTCCGTTTGCTCTGTGAATCTGTGCCACCAGGTTTCGCTGACGCATTTGAGGTCTGTTCCGCTCTCGCCGGTGTAATAAGCGGCGTAACCCTCGGGGATATAACCCTTAAAAGTAGAATAGCTGTCGCCGATAATAAGTACGTTTTTGATAGGCTTGTTTATTTTAACCGTGCTTTTCATAAGTACTTCCTTTTATTGCGTTGTGCCGTTTTACAGTAAATTGCCCGAGAAGCCGTAGCTGTTTACTACGCCGTCGATGTTCTTGCCCTCCTTGCAAAGCGGACACTCGTGTGCGGGAACGCAATAGTAGCCGTCAAGGTCGTTTGCATCAAACGCCGAATAAACCGGAACACCGCCGCACTCGTTAACCGCAGAGTATATGGAAGCAAGGCCCGAAACCGTACCGCCGTAATATTTAACGGCGTCCATAGCGACGCTCGTGGTTCTTCCGGTTGCGACCGACGAGGTGAGAATAAGAACGTTTTTGCCCGCAATCATCGGAATTGATTCCTCGCGGAAGATGAAGCGTCCCGCGGATATTTTTTCGGGAGTAAGTATATATATCGTCTTGTTTGCGTTGAGATTCATAAATCCCGAATTCGTGAGCTTTTCAGCCATACAGGTAGCAACCACCTGCATTTCGTCGAGACAGAGAATCGTGTCGATTATCATAGTGCTGCTGCAATGTGAAACGAGCTCATCCGCAACTGCGTGCGCCTCCGAGAGTCTGCATTTTTGCATAGTTACGTCGATATAATAATTCATATGACCGTTAGATTTCATAAAATGCCCCTTGACTACTCGAAGAAAGAGGTTTTTGCCTTTAGTTCTGATTTTGTAAGAATTTTCAATAGCCATACCGAACTCCGTTCCGCCGTTTTAACGGCTGATAAAATAAAAGGTCTTTCACCTTATAACTTATTGTAGCATATTTTTTTGAATATGGCAAGTTTTTTATTTTACATTCTCTGAAATTCTCTGAAATTGTATAAAGCCTTGTTTTTCTGAATTTTATAATAAAACGGCGGAAGCACTGTTTTGTCAATACTTCCGCCGCTTTTATTCGTTTTTTGCCTGTACGGCAGTCAAATTTGCGAATTTCGGTGCGATTCGCTTTTGGCGCACCGTGATATGAATTATTTTATGTTGGGAAGGCTTGCTGCCGCAATCGACTGACCTACGCGGCGGCTGCTCTCGTCGGGAAGATGAATGGTTATCTTCTTCGAAAGCTCGGGGAATTCCTCTGCAAGAACATGCTGTGCGTTCTTATGAAGAATGCTTCCGCCCTCGCCGGAGGATACGCGTCCCATGAGCAGAACGTGCTTGATATCGTAGAATATAGCGTAATAAGCTACGGCGTAGCCGAAGTAAACGCCAATCGTTTCGTAAATCTTTGCCGCGCGCTCGTCGCCCTTTGCCATAAGGCCCTGAACGACCTTGAGCTTTTCTGCGGGAGATGCACTCGCGTCAAGCTCGATTCCCGCTGCGGGAGCAAGCTTGATTACAGCGTCCTGCGAGAAATACTTAACTCCGCAGCCGTAGTCGCCCGACCACTCGTCCACCATAGCCTCGGTGTTGTAATCCGCGGGTACGAAGGCAAGCTCGTTGAGCCAACCGGTGATGTTTCCGTTTCCGTCAACGTAACCGCCCGCCTCGCTCGTTCCCATAGCAACGCCGAGAACATTGGTATCGCCAAGGTCCATAGCACCTGCAAGAGCCGTAACGTCACCGTCGTTTGCTACCTCAATCGGAACGTTTCCAAGCTCCTTTGCGATATCCGTGTAAATATTCTTAACAACCTTTTCAAACGCCTCGGGATTTTCGTTCTTTACCTTGAGGAACAGGGATGAGGTCATAATGCGGTTACCGATAACGACGCCCGCGGTGGATACGCCGATAGCGTCGACTCTCGGCATCTTGGATGCCGCGGTTTTCATAGCCTCCATTATTCCGTCGTAGTGATACTTAGGGTCGTTCTGGAGCTTCGGGAACCAAACGACCTCCTCGGAATAAGTAGCCTCGCCTTCGACCACCGAGCTTACCTTGCGGTCGCTTCCGCCCGCATCGAAGCCTATACGGCAGCCGTCGAGGTGACGGCCGATGGGTGCTGTCATTTCCTTTGCTACGGGTGCTTTGTCTGCGGGAACGTGAATAACCTCGAAGGGCGATTCGTAAACGCCTGACATAAAGTCGTTGTCAAACGAGCGGATTCCGCCCTCGGAGTAGTCCGCCTTTATTTTGTCGGCAATAAGCTTTGAGCCGGCGATTATTATTCTGTAACCTCCGCGTACCCAAAGGAGCGTTTTGATTATTCTTTCAACGAAGCGGTGATTTTCCTCGTCGTGTCCGGTGCCGTCCTTGAATACGTCAACGGTAAATACCGAAACGAGTCCGTCGTTTCTCTCAAGACCGATAGTGAGCTTCTCACCGCCCTCAGCCGCTACCGCAGCTTCGAAATCACGGTATACTACCGACATCGGCATAAAGCCGGGATCAAGAGGTGCATTTACTTTAAGCTTCATAAATTGTTCTTCCTTTCTTTATGGTTCTTATTATATTTATATTTTCGTCAGCGATGATGATATTTGCATCCTTTCCGGCTTCAAGCGAGCCGAGGCGGTCTGCTACGTGAATGGCGCGTGCCGGATTGAGAGATGCCATATTAAATACCTCGTACACGGGAAGGGAGGTGTGAGTGATAACGTTCTTCACAGCGTCGTTGAGCTTTAAAACGCTTCCTGCAATAGTACCGTCTTGCATAAGGCACTTAATGCCCTCTTTATGAACAGGTTGTCCACCCAAGGTATAATCTCCATCGGGCATACCACCTG
>JAZNFU010000376.1:0-4794 GCA_045576135.1 Eubacteriales bacterium | reverse complement strand
TATAAGCATTTATACCTCGTATAACGCCTGAGGTGCGTCCTCGGATAAGGGTTTGCAAAATAACGAATACAGAGATGTGAAAAAACGATATGCACCCCAAAAGTGTATAGCCTTTGCGGTGCATATCAAAATCGCATCTCTGTATTTTATTGCCGTCTTTTGAGTCTGCGAGGGCGGTTTATCAGCCAAGCACGAACTTGTTAAAGCTCTTTTTGCCGCGCTTTATAAGAACGCCCGCGCTGAGCGCTTCCTTTGAAACCGTCGCGCGCACGTCGGTGATTTTCTCGCCGTCAACCGTAACGCCGCCCTGCTCGATAGCGCGTCTTGCCTCGGACTTTGAGGGAGTCATTTTTCCGAGAACGAGAAGCGAGTTGACGTCGATAGCGCCCTCGGTGAGCATATCGGCGGGAACCGAAACGGTGGGGATAAGCGTGCTGTCACCCGCGGAATAAAGCGCCTTTGAAGCGGCTCTTGCCTTTTCTGCCTCCTCCTCGCCGTGAATGAGCTTGGTAAGCTCGTATGCGAGAATGTGCTTTGCCTCGTTGAGCTGTGCGCCCTCCCACGCGTCCATCTTGTCGCTTTCCTCAAGCGGAAGGAAGGTGAGCATTCTTATACACTTGAGAACGTCCTTGTCGCCGACGTTTCTCCAGTACTGATAGAAATCGTAGGGCGGCGTCTTGTTGGGGTCGAGCCAAACCGCACCGCTTGCGGTTTTACCCATCTTCTTGCCCTCGGAGTTGAGAAGCAGGTTGATAGTCATAGCGTAAGCATCTTTGCCAAGCTTCTTTCTGATAAGCTCGGTTCCGTAGAGCATATTCGACCACTGGTCGTCACCGCCGAACTGCATATTACAGCCGTAGCTTTTGAAAAGGTGATAGAAGTCGTACGACTGCATTATCATATAGTTAAATTCAAGGAAGGAAAGTCCCTTTTCCATTCTCTGCTTGTAGCATTCAGCCGAGAGCATACGGTTAACCGAGAAGCAGGCTCCGACGTCGCGCAAAAGCTCGATATAGTTAAGACCGAGAAGCCAGTCGGCGTTGTTGACCATTATAGCCTTACCCTCGCCAAATTCGATAAATCTCTCCATCTGACGCTTGAAGCAGTCGCAGTTGTGCTGTATGGTTTCGGGCGTCATCATAGAACGCATATCCGTTCTTCCCGACGGGTCGCCGATATATCCCGTACCGCCGCCGATAAGAACTATCGGCTTATTGCCCGCCATCTGAAGTCTTTGCATAAGGCAAAGGGCCATAAAGTGGCGGAGGTGCAGGCTGTCTGGCGTGGGGCCAAATCCTATATAAAAGGTAGCTTTTCCTTCATTTATAAGCTCTCTGATTTCGCTCTCGTCGGTCACCTGAGCGATAAGACCTCTGGCAACCAGCTCTTCGTAAATTTTCATAGTATCTTCCTTTCAGTTTATGTATACAAAAATAAAAAAAGCCTCGGGGAATATCCCCAAGGGCGTAGTTAACGCGGTACCACCTTGTTTATGCCGGGCTTGCGCCGCGACACCTTCGTACCCGAAAAATCGAAAGACTTCGGGCGGCGCTTTAACGGGCGCTAAGCGTTGCAGCCTACTAACCAAAGCTTTCGGTGCACTCTCAAAGACGTATTCGACCGCGCGCGTCGGTTGCTCCTCTCATCAAACGGCAGCTTTCTGTAACCTCGCATCGCATCTACTTGCTCTTATCGGCGATTTATATTTTACTACACCATTATACAATACCAAAATAAAAATGTCAACATCTATTTTGCGAAAAAGCGTAAAAAACCCATTCTGTGAGATATGGTCAAAATGCAGCTTGTGATTTCTCGTCGGCTTCCGATTTATCGGTAACTATATAATTGAATTCGGGAAAACAGAGCAGATAGTAGTCACATTCGTCACAGCAGCACTCAAAGCCTAATTCTCCGTTACCAAGACAAACGTCGGGTTTCCCCGGCGTAATTTCTACACCGGTAATATCTATTTCTCTCTTTGGCGAGGTACAGTTCATATTTTCTCCCATCAGTAAAAAGGTGCGCAACCGAAGTCACGCACCGAAAAATGCAAACTCCAAGCTGTCGCCAAACGAACTGTACGCAGATAAGCATTTTCATACTATCAAACGGGAGTCGCATTTTTACCAAATGGATTCGTTCAATAGTATGAGGAAAAAAGGGTGTATTTATCCCATAAAGAAAAATATACCTATCGGCGAAATTATTAAGTTCGTTTGGCGTATTCATTATATCATTCTTTTTTTGTTTTGTAAATACTTTTTGTAAAATTCTCGCTCTAAAGCTCATCGGCACGTAATTTATAAATTATATCAAATATATTGCATTTTCTGATTTAGTGTGCTAAAATGTACTTGCCAAACAATCTTAATATTCGAAGCTTCAGATATTTTTCATCAATGGGTGAGCTATATCTTTTTTGCTTTGCAACCAAACGAACCGTTTTACATAAAACGCAGCTCCTCGTTTGGTTGTATAGGATTTCTATGCTTCGAATGGATTGTTTGGCGACAATTGGAGCCCGGCGTTTTGGTGCGGCAGCTTCGGTTGCCGCATCTTTTATTTTTGCACCGAAAAATAGGAAAGAAGGATTGGAAAAAAATGAAAAGGTTAGCATTTTTAGCTTTGGCTGTAATTTTGTGCTTCTCGCTGATAGCCTGCGAGGGAATGTTCCCAACGGCAAACGGCGGTAACAATAATAACGGTAATTTCAATCAAAATGAGATTACGTTTTTGTCCGCGTATAACGAAGCGCAAAATCTCGGATTTACCGGCACGCTTGACGATTTTATCGCGCTTATCAGCGGCGAGGACGGAAAAGACGGCAAGGACGGTAAGGACGGCGTCGGAATTTCGAATATGCTCGTAGATAGCCAAGGCAATCTCGTGGTTATCCTTACAAGCGGTCAAACCATCGATTGCGGCAAGGTTACGGGAGCCGACGGTGCACCCGGTAAGGACGGTGCCGACGGAAAAGACGGACAAGACGGAAAAACTCCGTATATTCAGGACGGATATTGGTACATAGACGGTGTTAATACCGGAGTAAAGGCCGAGGGTGTTGACGGAACAAACGGCACTGACGGCGCACCCGCACAGAACGGTACCGACGCAACGAACGGAACGGACGGCAAAGACGGTGAAGACGGCAAGGACGGCATAACCCCCGAATTCAAAATCGAGGACGGCGAACTGTTCGTTTCATACGATAAAGGTGCAAGCTGGAATTCACTCGGTGTTGTAAAGGGTGAGGATGGCGAAAACGGTGCCAACGGCGAAAATGGCGCACCCGGACAAAACGGTGAAAACGGTGCACCCGGTAAAGACGGAATTACCCCCGAATTTAAGATTGAATCGGGTGAGCTGTTCGTTTCATACGATAAAGGCGCAAGCTGGAATTCACTCGGTGTTGTAAAGGGTGAGGATGGCGAAAACGGTGCCAACGGCGAAAATGGTGCACCCGGACAAAACGGTGAAAACGGTGCACCTGGTAAAGACGGAATCACCCCCGAATTTAAGATTGAATCGGGCGAACTCTTTGTTTCTTATGATAAAGGCGCAAGCTGGAATTCACTCGGTTTTATAAAGGGTGAGGATGGCGCAAACGGTGCCAACGGCGAAAATGGTGCACCCGGACAGAACGGCACCGACGGAAAAGACGGTATAACACCCGAGCTTAAGCTTCAGGTCGGTGAGCTTTGGGCTTCCTATGACGGTGGCGAAACCTGGACACTTCTCGGATATGTTCAGGGTGCTGACGGTGAAAAAGGCGAAGCCGGTGACAAGGGCGACAAGGGCGACAAGGGTGACACAGGTGCTACCATTAAGGATATAACCTTTGATGAAGAGGGCAGACTTGTTATCACTCTCACCGACGGCACGGCACTCGACCCTGTAGAGCTTCCCGAAAAGGAAGAGCATAAGCACACCTACGGCGAGTGGGTTGACTATGCTTGCAACGGCAATATCCCCTGTGAAAACAGGCTCTACTATCACATTTGCGAGGATTGCAAAATCATCGAGTGGAAGCAGGGTACATATGAAAGCCACAGCTTTGTTACCGTAACGGTTGCACCCACCTGTACAGAGGCGGGCTATGATGAAAACACCTGCTCGGCTTGCGGCTTTGCCGAAAAAATCAATTATAAGGACGCGACCGACCACGCGTGGGAAGAGCTTTATTCCTATGATGACGCTAACCACTGGCTCGATTGCAAGAATTGCGACGCCACCGATTCGCTTGGCGAGCATAGCATAGCACAATATGAAGAAAAAGTCCCCACTTGCAAAGAAATTGGTTGGAATGCTTATGTTGTTTGTGAAATTTGCGATTATACAACTCGCCATGAGCTTTCCGTAGTTGATCACAACTATGAATCCGGCATATGTACATTTTGCGGCAAGACTAACTATAGTGTAGGTTTAAGTTACACATTAAATAATACTTATTGTTCTGTTCGCAGTATAGGAACATGCACAGATGCAGAAATCGTAATTCCTTCGTTTTGTGATGGCTTACCTGTGACAGAAATAGAAGCCAATGCATTTTCAGGTAGACAAATTACTAGTGTAACTCTTCCCGAGAGTGTTACAACCATTAGACATTCTGCTTTTCGTGATTGTAGTGAACTTACAAACCTAATTGCTCCCGGAGTTGAAACAATAGGTTCATATGCTTTTAAGGGGTGTGATGGGCTTGAAAACGTAGTAATTCCTGATACTACTATAACCATTGGTGAATATGCCTTTAACGATTGCGATAATCTTACAAATGTAGTCATAGGAAATGGA
>JAZNFU010000375.1:0-2939 GCA_045576135.1 Eubacteriales bacterium | reverse complement strand
ATTTGCAGGAAGAAGCGCACAGATTTGCGCTCAAAGCATCACAAGGAGCGAAGAAAAAAACGCTCACTCATTCCTCACTTGAAAAAATTTCGGGCATAGGTCCGAAGAAGGCGAAGCTTCTGCTTTCGGCGATGTCACTATCCGAAATACGAGTGGCGAGCGCCTCGGAGCTTATGAAAATCCGCGGCATCAGCGAGCGCGACGCAGGGCTGATACACGACTATTTCAAGGAAAAGACGGGAGGCAAAAAATGATTAAGATTATTACGGGCAGCGCGAAGGGCAAAAGGCTCAAGACGCTTGAGGGAGATGCGACCCGCCCCACCTCGCAAAGAATAAAAGAGGCTATGTTTTCCTCGATACAGTTTGATATAGAGGGCAGGCGCGTACTCGACCTTTTCGCAGGGTCGGGTCAGCTCGGCTTTGAAGCCATCTCACGCGGTGCTACCGAGGTTATGTTCGTTGACGCCTCGCGCGAGGCTGACGCCATCGTAAAGGAAAACGCGAGAGCACTCGGCTTTTTCGACTCCTGCCGCTACCTCGTCAGCGATTATCGCAACTATATCAGAAAGGCGTCGGGGCGCGAAAGCTTTGACCTCGTCTTTATCGACCCGCCCTACGCTTTGGAGTGCGCGGGAGACGCGGTGATAAGGCTCAAAGCGGGCGGAATGTTAAGACCGGGCGCGCTTTTGGTGCTTGAGACGGGCACGGAGGCTACCGATTTTTCGGGTGCGGAGTTTTCGGATTTCGAAATTTTAAAATCCACCTCTTACGGCAAAATGACCTCGCTTACGGTGCTGCTTTACCGCGGCGAGTGATAAGGAGAAAATTATGCGTGTTATTCTTCCCGGAAGCTACGACCCGGTAACGCAGGGGCATCTCGAAATAATAAAGCGCGCCGCAGAAAAGTACGGCGAGGCGTGGGCGGTGGTTTTCATTAACCCCGAAAAAAGCTACCGCTTTACGATGGAGGAGCGCGTTCGGATGCTGAAGCTCGCCGTGGCGGATATCCCCGGCGTTACGGTTGACTCATACTGCGGCAGAGTCGTCGACTATATGCGCGAGCACTCGATAGAGAAAATCGTCAAGGGCTACCGAAACGACGCCGACCTCGAATACGAGCGGCGCCAGGCTGAGTACAATTTCCGAAACGGCGGCTTTGAAACCGAATTTATAAAGGCTGACGCCGAGTGGGCACAGCTCAGCTCCACCCTCGCAAGAGAGCTTCTCGACCGTGGCGGCGAGCTTGACGGAGTTTTGCACCCCGAGGTCATCAAGTTTATAAAAAAGCATTGACAAAAGCTTACTTATGAGTTAAAATAATATATTGAAATATTTAGATATTTACCCACCCCGAAAGGACGTTAAAAATGAAAGAAAAGATAGAACAGCTCTTAGCTCTGTTTGACGAAAGAGTCAGAGATGTTAAAAGCTCCGAGGACGTAGAGTCCCTCAGAATCGATTTTCTCGGTAAAAAGGGTCACATCGCCGAGCTTATGAAGGGTCTTCGTGACGTAGAGGACAAGCGCGCGGCAGGTCAGCTCATAAACGAATTCAAGACTAAGATTGAAGCCGGCATCGAAAACGCGCTCACCACTATCAAAAACGCCGAAACCGAAGCAAAAATACGCAGCGCGAAGAAATACAGCCCCGCTATGAGAAGACGGCGCGAGCTTGGCTCGTACCACCCCATCACGCTCGCAACGCGCGAGGTTGAGGAAATTTTCGTAAGTATGGGCTTCACCATCGAGGACTATGCCGAAATCGTTGACGACTACGAGTGCTTTGAGGCTCTCAATATCCCGAAGCATCACCCCGCCCGCGATATGCAGGACACCTACTATCTTGAAAACGGTCAGCTTCTTAAGACGCAGACCTCGGCGGCTCAGAATGCCATAATGAAAAAGTACGGAGCGCCGCTTCGCGCTATTTTCCCCGGCAGATGCTTCAGAAACGAGTCGACCGACGCCTGCCACGAGAATACCTTCTTCCAGATGGAAGGTATGATGATAGACAAAAATATTTCTATCTCCAACCTCATTTACTTTATGAAAACTATGCTCTCCGAGGTATTCAAGAGGGATATAAAGGTGCGTCTTCGCCCCGGCTTCTTCCCCTTCGTCGAGCCTGGCTTTGAGCTTGATATTAACTGCCTTATCTGCGGCGGCGAGGGCTGTCCGTCCTGTAAAAACTCGGGCTGGCTTGAGCTTTGCCCCTGCGGTATGATACACCCCAACGTGTTAAAAGAGGGCGGCATCGACCCCGAGGAGTACACCGGATTTGCATTCGGTCTTGGTCTTACCCGTCTTGCTATGATGAAATACGGCGTTAAGGATATCCGCGACTTCAACAGCGGAAATCTTAAGGCGCTCTCGCAGTTCAAATCCATATAAGGAGGTCGGAAAATGTTTTTATCAATGAATTGGATAGGCGACTTCGTCGACCTTTCGGGATTTGACAAGGTACAGCTTATAAAGAATTTCACCCTCTCCACAGCAGAGGTTGAAGATATAATAATTAAGGGTGCGGACACCCGTGGCGTAATAGTTGCCGAGATAGTGTCGGTTGAAAACCACCCCACATCGAAAAAGCTCCATCTTCTCAAGGTTAATACGGGCAGTGACGTCGTTGACATCGTTTGCGGCGCGCCCAACGTAAGAGTCGGACTCAAGGTTGCCCTTGCCACCTCGGGCGGCGCGGTTTGCGGTCACCCGATAGCTCCCGCGACCATCGCCGGCTTTACCTCCTACGGTATGTGCTGCTCGGAGGCGGAGCTTGGCATCAGCGACGACCATTCGGGAATTTGGGAGCTTGACGACTCGCTTCCCCTCGGCGCCGATATAAAGACTATTTACGATATCGACGATATCGTTTTCGAGGTTGATAACAAGTCGCTCACCAACCGCCCTGACCTTTGGAGTCACTACGGTATGGCAAGAG
>JAZNFU010000374.1:0-4016 GCA_045576135.1 Eubacteriales bacterium | reverse complement strand
TAAGTAGTGATAGCCGTATGGAAATGAGCTTCTTTGGAAAGCTCCGCCGTCGTGGTTTTAAAGAAATCGTAAACGTCCGAGGGATCCGCGCCCGCACCTCTGAGATACTGCGCGACGGCAAAGGTTCTCGTACCCGTATTTCTCGTAAACTGCTTCGTGTCCAGAAGTATTCCCGCCAAAAGCATATCCGCTTCCTCTTTAAGAAGACTCTGCGAGCTGATAGCACTCTCAAGCATCTCGCCGACAAGCTCACAGGCTGATGACGCCGAGGGGTCGATATAAGTAAGCGTGACCGTATCCGGAAGCTCCACGGTCTTTCTGTGGTGGTCGATAACCGCTACGCTTCCAACCTTTTCGGCAACGCCGGAAAACTGCGCTCTGGCAAGGTTGTTTACGTCAACGACCACTACCATCGTATCGGGGCCTATGAGGTCAAGCGCCTCCGCGCTGTCAACGAACGTCTGCGAATACTCGTTCGTACTTTGCATAAGATTGATGCAATGATTAAGGTTTTTGTCGCGCAGATCAACCGCTATATTAGCCTTGGTTGCACAAAGCGCCGCCAAACGCGCGATACCGACGCTTGCTCCGAAGGAGTCGAAATCTCCGTATCTGTGTCCCATAATGATTACGTTGTCCGCGCGTGACATATCCGCCATAAGCTGCGCCGTAAAGGTGCGTGAGCGTACGTTGGAGCGCTTGTAGACCGACTTGGTTCTACCTCCGTAATATTCTATAGAATCCTCCGACTTGTAAACAGCCTGGTCACCGCCGCGCTGCAAAGCCATATCCACAGCATCTCTTGCGTTGCTCTCGCGCTCGCTGAGCGGCCCGTTTACTCTGGATACGCCGATGGAAACCGTAACCGACACACCGTCGCCGACCCTCGTATCTCGTATTTCGTCAAGAATTGCGAATCTGTCGTTTATAAGTCCGTCAAGATGCACCGAGTCGAACAGCATTATATACTTGTCCGTATCGTAGGATTTGAGAATACCGTTTATCGAATCCGCCCAAGCCTTCAGCTTTTCATCGACCTTGGAAACCGCATCGCTGAATTTCTCGTGAACGTACTGTAAAACGTCCTCCACGTTATCAATCGTAATATAAGCAACCGCAGTATGCTCGTTGGTGTATTTATCCTTATACTCGCAAAGAGCGGTAATATCCGAAAAGGCGAGCATATATATTCCGTCGTCGACGTCGCTGAGCGTGAAGCTTTCAAGAGTGAATATGCGCTCACCGAAAACGAACGGATGTCCCTCGTCCGCATCAAGATCGATATTCGTGCCGAAAACCTCGGTGATATTATGCGATATCGGATTGACAGCGGGCGTCAGCAATTCTCTCATCGCGGTATTACACCACAAAACCGTTCCAAAGGAATCAAACAAAACTATCGGCGTTTCGGTATCGCGCAGGACGGTGCTGCTCTTTTGCATAAGCAATTCGTGCACGCCTCGGACGTTTGCGACGTCAGCCTTCTGTCCGCGGTGCATACCTATAAGCACGATTTCGCAAAGATACACGAGCAAAACCGCGAGCGCAAGGAATATTACGTCGTACCTCCACGCCTTTGTCGCGAGCGCGAAAATCGCAATATTCAGGCATCCGAGTGCTACCGCTATAACGAGCTCGGAGCGAGTCGCGTAAGGAATATTAATTTCTTTTTTCTTACTGTTTTTCATTTAAAGCTCCCTTTCGCAAAGTTCAAACTTTACGACTTATTGTTATCCGTATGCCACCCTACCTTGTTGCTGATATGAGTAAACACCACACCGAACAGCGAGAGTATCTCAATCGCGAAAATACCGAAGAAAAGAATGGCAGCGATCACTATTACAGAGGAAATCAGATAGCTGAAGCGTCCCGAAATAATCGAAACGGCAAAGTTATATCCAACGTAAGCGTAGACAGCCATAAAGACGTAGAACAAATTCGTGACGGCTATCGAAAGCACCTCGTTTCCGAGCGAGAAAAAGTTGAGCACCAAAAGAGCGCAATAAAAATAAGCCACTACGTTCGAGGTCGCAAAGCGCCAAAAGACTATTTTCTGCGGCTCTTTGGAAATCTTGTAAGCTATCGAAGAAAAAATCTTCAGGCTGACGCCCGCAAGGATAAAGGCGAGTATAGCTACGAGCGCGTAGGACATATTGAACGCCGCATCGAACAGCTGACCGATATACGCCTCGTCTACGCTTTCAAAAAGCTCGTTTGGATATTCGCTCATAGCCTCGATTACCGCTGAAGCAAACTCGCCGCGAAGCGCAACGTACCACTCCTCAGCAATTTCAACAACCGCAGCCGGAGAAAAGCTGTTCGCCAAGCCGGCAAAATAAAGGTATATCGAGCCGACGAGCATAACGGTAAAGGCGATGACGAGATAAAAGGCAATCTCACCCTTTGACACGCCGTGACAAAACAGAAGCGCGGTAATAACACCTCCGATACAGCCGAAAACGAGAGCAGGCGTACCGAAATCAAAGACGTACAAAAGCACCGTAAGCACCGCCGAAAGCACGGCAACCGATACCGTAGCAATCTTCGCACGCGTCGAATCAAGAATTATGAGAGTTGCGTAAAAGGCAACAAGCAAAGGAAGCGCAAATTCACCGAAAAGCACGCACAGTGCCGCGGCAATGACGGATGCCAACGCCATCTTCAGCGTCGCTTTCCTTCTGTTAACAGCCTCGTTCAAAACAAAATCCATTACTACTCCGTAAAATTCAAAAAATTCCCGAAGAATACGACTCCGTGCGCTTATACCGAGCACGCATAAGACCGTTCCTCCGTTATATTTAATATATTATAGCATATTAAAAACTTTTTGTAAAGATATTGCGTGACTTTTTTGTAAATTTTCCGTTCTCGCTCAAAAAGCCTCAATTTTTGGACATCACGGCGAAAAATATGTCCAAAAAAAACCATTGACACAGAGTAAGAACGAGGGTATAATCTAATCGGTATCAAAGCCAAAAAATATATTTTCTGCTAAAGCAGGATTGCGAGGAAAGATTATGCTCTTCAAGCCAAAATTCGAGTCCTACACCAAAGAAGTCCTCAGATTCGGAAAAGAAACCGAAATCATCATTCCCGACCACGTCACGTCGGCTTATATCAGCCGCACTCTCAAGTCGGCTTTTGAAAATTCAAGGCTTACGGACGCGCCGATTTGCCACTGCGTTGAATTTACCGTTGGAATTCCCGACGCGCTCGCGAAAACGGTAAACGCCGTCGGTAATCGCGAGGAATTCGTCATTGAATACGGAAGAAAAACGACGGTTTACACCTCCGACGAGTCCGCTTTTATCCTTGCCGTTTCGTCACTTTGCGAAATTGCGGCGCGCGATAACAAAATCAAATGCGGCGTCACCTACGACTATCCCATAAAGTATATGAGGGGCTACCGCGCCTTTTTGCCCGGAGTTGACCAGATATCCGATTTTATCGACGTTCTTGACTTTTTGGTAAGATACAGATATACCTCGATAATGCTCGAAATAGGCGGCGCTATGGAATACGAGCGCCATCCCGAAATAAACGAGGCTTGGATTGAATACTGCAAGGACGTGAAGCGCTATTCCGGTCGCTCGCACGAAATACAGGCTAACACTTACCATTGGAAGAAGAACTCCATACATTCGGACAACGGAAACGGAAGCTTTATCACGAAAAAGCAATGCCGAGAGATACTTTCCGCCTGCCGCGAGAGAGGTATAGAAATTATTCCCGAATGCCCTACCCTTTCCCACTGCGATTATCTGCTTATGGCTCATCCGGAAATCAGAGAAAGAGAGGGAGATCTTCACCCCGATACCTACTGTACGAGGCATCCTGACACTTACAAGCTCGTCTTTGACGTGCTTGACGAGGTTGTCGAGGTATTCGAGCCAAAGAGGATAAACATCGGACACGACGAGCTTTATTCGATATCCGTCTGTGACAGATGTAAAAACGAAACGCCGTGGGAGCTGTTCGTTTACGACGTAAAAACGATATCCGACCATCTTGCAAAG
>JAZNFU010000373.1:0-7784 GCA_045576135.1 Eubacteriales bacterium | reverse complement strand
CTACGATCCGACTTGTATAACGAGATCTATGCCGAGCATATCCTCATCGGGAAATCCCATACCCGCATCTATTACTATTATGTCCTCTCCGTATTCGAGGACGGTCATATTCTTTCCTATTTCCTGAAGTCCGCCAAGCGAAATAACGCGAAGCGGGGTGGGATTGTGACGGGTTCTTGCCCCTCTTTGCCTGCCGCCATTTGAGGCGGTCGGTTTTTTTGAGGAAGGCTCTGTCTGAGCCGACTTCGTGCCGATGCGCACCGCCGCATCTCTTTTCTTTTCACCCGGCGCGGTGAGCTTTGCGGCACTCTTTTTCGCCGAGGCGCTTTGTACGCCCCTTTTATTGCTCGGCTTTTTTTCCTCCGCCCGTGCCCCCACGCTCGCCCCTTTGGGAGCCTTTTCTTTTTTGGGGGTAATTTTCTTTTTTTCTTCGACGGCTATACCGACGACCGCCGCGGCGGATTGCCGAGTCCTTTTTTTAGTACTTTTTTCGTTGTTGTTTTTCATCTATCTCTCAATCCAAAAAATCCCACACGTCAGTGCGGGTAATAATAAAAATTTAATAACTCTGTTTTTTGAGCCGTCGCCCCTTTTAAGCAGCGTTTTTGCAAACTTTTGTATATAAAAAGGTGCCCTTTTCAAGCCATTTTCGGCTAAACGGCGCAAGCCACGAATACCGCAAGCCAATTTCTGCTTTGCGGCAGCTTTTTACGATTTTTGGGTGATTTTCAGAAAAAAACAGAGTAAATCAGCGTGCCGAGCACGGTTAAAAGCGATCCGGCTGCAAAAGAAAGTATTTTTGCCCCTTTACAGTTGCAGCCGCGCGGGGAGTCTATTCCCCCTATCTCGTCGATTATGCGATTAGCCTCGGATATGATATCCCCCTCGCTGTGAGTGCTCGGCGAATCACATACGACGAAATACGCCTCGTCGAAAAATTCACTTCCCGTGTTTTTCAAAAACACAACCTTTTTCTGATAACCCTTTACCATTTTATCACCTCTTTCGTGATAAGCATCATTATATCAAACGCATTTTTTCGATTCTATAATGATTATGGCAAAAGGTGCGGACTTTATTCGCTTTTATGTAAATTTAGTATTACTTTCTTCCGAAAATTCCGAAGATGCTCTTTTTCTTGGGAGCGGGAGCCGCTTCGGGAGCGGGTGCTGCCTCTGGTGCGGGTGCTGCCTCTGCTACGGGAGCCTCCTCAACTGCGGGTGCGGGAGCTTCTTCAACTACGGGAGCTGCCTTGGGAGCGGGAGCCGCCTTGGGTGCAGGCTTAGCTGATGCTGCAGACTTGGGTGCTCTGAGCTCGGCAAGAAGCTGCTCAAGAGTCTTGGTGGGATTCTCTTCCTTCTCCTCTGCCTCAACGACCTCCTCGATCTGACGCTGCTCCTCTTTGTCCATTCTCTTTCTTCTTCTCTTCTTTGCGGGCTTCTCTACGATGAAGTTATCGTCAAGAAGATTGTCGATGGTGATTTCACCGAAGCCGAAGCTCGAGCCGGACTCTCTGTAGAAATCTCTCACCTTTACGAGCGTGGTTACTTCGGGATAGGACTGACCCGACTCCCACTTGTAAACCGCCTGTCTGGAAACGCCTGCAACGCTTGCAACGTCATCCTGAGTGCAACCCATAATCTTTCTGATTATAACGAGTTTTTCCTGAAATGTCATAATAACCTCCCTGTCGCTTGTTGCGACAATATATTATTTTTTATTTATTTTTTATAATTTTGCTATCAATACTTTACAAAACTCAGAGTATCAAGCCTGAAACCGTTGCTTTCTTCGAGTAATATAAATTCACAGTTTTGTATTCTCGAAAGTCCGTCAAAGGTTAAGACTCTCACGTCTATATTTATAAGAATATATTCTCCGTCAGCCCCCACGACGCGCATCGTATCGTAAAGATACTCGACGTCGTTTTCATAAAGCGGTGTCGCCGCGGTATAAACGAAAAGGTGCTTTTCTTTGTTAACGGTCATTTCATTATACCGCGCGTAATAGCGAACGTTTCCGTCCGAATCACGAAGCGATTCAAGACAGTTTGAGAATATTATATCGCACATCTTTTCTGTATAAACCGCTTTTGCCGCCGTCTTTAATCCTTCTATATTATAAGCTCCTATCGGGCTGAGATAATCGAGATCCACCGCCTTATAATATCCGTTTGAAAGGTGAAGCTTGTTCTGGTCTATCGGAGCGCCGGCACCGTAAAATATCTCGTTTACAAGGATTGAGTTCTCAAGAAGCTCCGCGGCCGCCGCCTTTACGACAGCCTCGTCGTAATCCCTGTCACAAGAAATCAACGCGGTACTCAAAAGAATAACCAATACTAAGAAAAGCGCAATTCTTTTCATATAACGTCGCCCTCTTTTTCGCCGTCCTCGCCGTTATCCTCGGTGCCGTCCGAAGCCGCCGCAGGCTGTACCGCCTTTTCCTCGGACTTTATTTCCTTTTCCACGTCGGCCTCTATGGCTTCTATTTCCTCCTGCTTTTCAAGCCTTGCCACGTTGTTTATAACGCAGCCGTCCGAAAGACGCATAAGAATAACGCCCGTCGCGGTTCTGGAATATACGTTTATAGAGGAAACCGACGTTCTTATGATAGTACCCTCGTTGGTAATAATCATAATATCGTCATCCGCATCGACCGAAATGACTGCGGCAAGCTTGCCCGTCTTCTCCGTGATATTCTGACAGCAAACTCCGCGGCCGCCTCTGTTCTTCATAAGACGGAAATCGGAGAATTCTGTTCTCTTACCTACGCCGCCCTCGGTTACGGTAAGCATCGTCTTAGACTCGTCAACCACTACGACACCGACTACCGAGTCACCCTCGGAAAGAGTTATACCCCTTACGCCGCGAGCACCTCTGCCCATACATCTTACGTTGTTTTCGTCAAATCTTACCGCCATACCCTCGCGCGTTGCGATAATAAGGCTCTCGTTTCCTGTGGTTTTTCTTATGAATATAAGCTCATCGTCCTCGTCAAGCGAAATAGCTATCTTTCCGCTCTTTCTCTGATACTCAAACTCGGAAAGCAGCGTTCTCTTGATAACTCCGCGCTTGGTTACCATCGTAAGATACTCACCCTCGGTGAATTCCTTGATAGGAATTATAGCGGTTACGAATTCGTCCTCGCCAAGATCAATGATATTTACAAGGTTAGTACCCTTTGCCGTTCTTCCCGCCTCGGGTATGCGGTACGCCTTTTTAGCGTAAACCCTTCCCTTGTTGGTAAAGAACATAAGCAGCGAATGGCTGTGAGCAACTATAACGTCCTCGACGAAATCGTCCTCCTTGGTGGTCATACCTATAATACCCTTACCGCCTCTGTTCTGCGCGGTGTAGGTATCCGCGTGCTGACGCTTTATATAGCCGGTATGGCTTACGGTTATCACAGAGGTATGCTTTTCGATAAGGTCCTCAAGGTCTATTTCCTCGGTAGCCTCAACGATTTCGGTTCTTCTCTTATCACCGAACTTGCGCTTGATTTCCGCAAGGTCCTCTTTAAGAATATCGTTGACGCGCTCATCCGAGCCGAGAATTTCCTCAAGCTCTCTTATGATAGCCTCAAGCTTCGCAATTCTATCCTCTACCTTCTGTCTTTCAAGTCCTGAAAGCTTACCGAGAGTCATTTCAACGATAGCCTGCGCCTGCTCGTCCGAAAGACCGAATCTTTCCGAGAGAGCTTCCTTTGCCGCAGGGATAGAGGCGCTTGCCTTTATTATTTTTATAACCTCGTCTATATTCTCGCTTGCTATTTTATAACCGTCGTTAATATGCTTTTCTCTTTTGGATTTTGCAAGGTCGAATTTACATCTGTTTATGATTACGCTCTTTTGGAAGGATATGTACTCGTCGAGTATTTCGGGAAGCGAAAGAGTCTTTGGCTCACCGTTAACTATAACGAGCATATTCACCGAGCAGGTGTCCTGAAGCTGAGTATACTTGTAAAGCTGATTGAGTATAAGCTCGGAGTTTGCGTCGCGTCTGTACTCTACGACTATTCTCATACCGCCTCTGCCCGACTCGTCGCGAAGCGCGGTTATACCCTCTATCTTCTTATCCTTTACAAGCTCCGCCATACTCGCTATGAGCATCGACTTGTTTACCATATAAGGTATTTCGGTGAAAATAATTCTTCTGTTATTTTCCTCAACTACGGCTCTTCCTCGAACGTAGACTCTGCCGCGGCCGGTTTCGTACGCTTCCTTTATACCGCGAGTACCGTATATAATACCGTTAGTCGGGAAGTCCGGACCCTTTATATACTCCATAAGCTCGTCAACCGAGCACTCCGGGTGGTCTATTCTGTAAACGACGCCGTCACAAACCTCACCGAGATTATGAGGGGGAATATTCGTCGCCATACCGACGGCAATACCCACCGAGCCGTTTACGAGAAGGTTGGGAAAACGCGAGGGGAGCACTACCGGCTCATCTCTGGTGTTATCGAAGTTTCGCGCCATAGGAACGACCTTTTTCTCAATGTCGCTCATCATATGGTCGGCAATTTTACTCATTCTCGCCTCGGTATAACGGTATGCCGCAGCACCGTCACCGTCGACGTTACCGAAGTTTCCGTGTCCCTCTACGAGAGGATATCTTAAAGAAAAACTCTGCGCCATTCTTACCATCGCCTGATAAACGGCGGAGTCACCGTGCGGATGGTATCTACCGAGAACGTTACCTACCGTCGTCGCACTCTTACGGAACGGACGGTCGTAGGTTAAATTGTCCTCGTACATAGCGTACAGTATTCTTCTCTGTCCGGGCTTCATACCGTCACGCACGTCGGGAAGCGCTCTTGAGGTTATAACACTCATAGAATATTCTATAAAGGAGTTTTTAACCTCTTTTTCCATATCCCTGTATTCTATTTTTTGCGAAGCAAATTCAATATCTTCGCTCTTATATGAATGATCCATTTTTTATTCCTTTCTTCCAAAAACAGTTATTTTTCAACACTAAACTTTACATTTTTGGAGAAATTATATATCAAGGTTTTCAACGAACTTTGCATTCTTGAAAATAAAATCACGTCTTGGCTCTACCATATCACCCATAAGAACCGAGAAGGTTTCGTCACATTTTATCGCATCGTCGATAGTTACCTTAAGAAGAGTTCTTCTCTCGGGGTCCATGGTGGTTTCCCAAAGCTGCTCAGGGTCCATCTCACCAAGACCCTTATATCTTTCAGCCTCAACGCCGACACCGCCAAGCTCCTCTATATATTTATCTCTTTCGGCATCCGAGAAGGCGTATCTTAGCTGCTTACCCTTATGAACCTTATAAAGCGGCGGCTGTGCAAGATATATATGTCCTTCCTCTATGAGCTTTCTCATATGACGGAAGAAAAAGGTGAGAAGAAGAATTGTGATGTGAGAGCCGTCTACGTCGGCATCCGCCATTATTATTATTTTTCCGTATCTGAGCTTCTCTATATCAAATTCATCACCTATACCGCAGCCGAGTGCCTGTATAATAGGAATTAAAGAGGTGTTGGAATAAACCTTATCAAGTCTTGATTTTTCTACGTTGAGAACCTTGCCTCGAAGAGGAAGAATTGCCTGGAATCTGCTGTCGCGTCCATCCTTTGCCGAGCCGCCCGCAGAATCTCCCTCTACAAGATATACCTCGGTGAGTCTTGCTTCCTTTTCATTACAGTCGGCAAGCTTTCCCGGGAGCGTTGAAACCTCAAGGACGTTTTTACGTCTTGTAAGCTCTCTTGCCTTTCTCGCTGCCTCACGCGCTCGGTTAGCCGCCATTGCTTTTTCAAGTATTATTTTTCCGACGGCGGGATTTTCGTCAAGATATTCCTCAAGCTTGGTTGAAACTATCGAGTCAACCAGCGTTCTCATTTCGCTGTTACCGAGCTTTGCTTTAGTCTGGCTTTCAAACTGAGCGTCGGTAAGCTTTACCGAGATGATAGCTACGAGTCCCTCGCGCACATCCTCACCCGAAAGTCCCTTATCATCACCCTTTACTACGCCCGTTTTCTTGGCGTAATCGTTAATAGCTCTGGTAAGTGCGGTTTTAAATCCGGTTTCGTGAGTACCGCCCTCTATCGTAGACATATTGTTAGCGAAGGATATTATGGTTTCGTTGTAGCTGTCGTTATACTGTAAGGAAACCTCAGCAATAGAGCCGTTTTTCTCACCCTTCATATAAATAACCTCGGGGTGAATGGGAGTTCCGCGCTTTTCATTGTTGAGATATTCAACGAAGGAAACTATACCGCCCTCGTAGTGAAGAATTTCTTCTCTTTCCATACCCTCTCTTCTATCCGTGAGAATAATTTTAATTCCCGCGTTAAGAAAGGCTTGCTCTCTCATTCTCGTGAGTATGGTTTCGTAATCAAAGACGGTTTCCTCAAATATGGTGGGGTCGGGCTTGAATCTGACGTAAAGACCGTGGCGTCCGTCGGACGAGCCTACGCAGGCAAAGGGTCTTTTAACAGCGCCCTTTTCAAATCTTTCGGTATACTTATTGCCGTCACGGCAGTTTTCTACCTCCACCCATTCGGAAAGAGCGTTAACGACCGAAGCACCCACACCGTGAAGACCGCCGGCTATCTTATATCCCTCACCGCCAAACTTTCCGCCGGCGTGAAGAACGGTATATACAACCTCAAGAGTCGGGAGCCCGAGCTTCTCGTTCATACCCGACGGTATTCCTCGTCCGTCGTCCTCTACCGATACGCTGTTATCATCCCATAAATTGATTTTTATGGCGGTACAATGCCCCGCAAGAGCCTCGTCTATCGAGTTATCTACTATTTCATATACGAGATGGTGAAGTCCTCGGATAGAAGTTGTACCTATGTACATACCCGGTCTTTTTCTTACAGCCTCAAGTCCCTCAAGAACCTGTATTTGACTGTCGTCATAGCCGTTCTTTTCGATTTCTTTTTCCATTTTTTAAAATTCCTTTTCCTTTTATTCGTAGCTTTCTTCGTTCTCCGCCCTCAGACGAAGTCCTACCGTAGATATTCTCGAAAGCCTTATTTTGTATTTTTTATTTTCTTCGGTTAATACGAAGGTTCTCGGTATATCGCTGTCCTCGTATTCTACCGAGCCCGCCTTTTGCATCTTATTTATAAATTTCTTGGTAACCGACGAAACGGTAGAGGTATCAAGATCAAATATACCTATCACGTCTTCGTTTTTAACGCTTTTTCCGTTACCTATGTGAAGATACATATTTTCCTCCCTCAACCTCTATTACACGGTCGGCTATGCTTTCAAAATTTTCTCTTTCGCAAGAGGTTATTATGATTTGCTTATCCCCCGCGTTTTCAATTATATATTTTCTGCGCTCAAAATCAAGCTCACTCATAACGTCGTCGAATATAAATACCGGATACTCTCCGAATTTTTCCTTAATAACCTCACCCTCGGCAAGCTTAACAGCGAGAACCACCGAGCGCTTCTGTCCTTGCGATGCAAAGGACTTAGCTTCTTTTCCGTTTATATAAATTTCTATATCGTCGCGAGAGGGACCAAAAAGAGAAAATCCTGCTTTTATTTCTTTATTTATATCCGAAGAAAGTATTCTTTTATATTCTTCCTCTATATTTTTAGTGCCTTTTGTTTCTTCACTTATATCGGATTTAAATTTCATAGAAAGCTCCTCTTTGCCGGAGGATATTTCAAAAAGAATTTTCTTTGCATTCTTTTCTATTTTTTCAATATATTCACGTCTTATCTCACAAATATGAGCGGCGTATTCGGAAGCCGAATTTCCCCAGGCTATAAGCTCTCCCATATCATAGTA
>JAZNFU010000372.1:0-6924 GCA_045576135.1 Eubacteriales bacterium | reverse complement strand
CGACGGTGTTGACGGTGTTGCCTGCTTCAAGCTTTACGAGCCTGATCTCGTTTTGCTCGATATTATGATGCCGAAGAAGGACGGATGGCAGGTGTGCCGCGAAATACGCGAAATTTCCGCAAAGCCTATCATTATGATAACAGCGAAGGGTGACGTTTTTGACAAGGTTCTCGGTCTTGAGCTTGGCGCGGACGATTTCATCGTAAAGCCCTTTGATATGAAGGAGCTTTCCGCAAGAATCAAAGCGGTGCTTCGCCGTTACAACGCTCATACGAAGACGAGCGACGACGAGGTGGTAAAATTCGAAAATATCGAAATCAGCCTTCAGCGCTACGAGCTTAAGCTTTCGGGCAAGGCTATTGACATTCCCCCGAAGGAGCTTGAGCTTCTGTACTTCTTGGCATCCAACTGCAACAGAGTTTTCACCCACGACCAGCTTCTTGACAAGGTTTGGGGCTTCGATTATCTCGGCGACTCAAGAACGGTGGACGTTCACGTTAAGCGTCTTCGCGAAAAGCTTGAGGGCGTATCTGACAAATGGTCGCTCAAAACCGTTTGGGGCGTAGGCTACAAATTCGATACCGTATAACGCTCGCACAAGCGGCGATACAAAAAGCTTACGATATAACCTGAGCTAAATATTAAAAGGAATTCCGCAGCATCTCGGCATTGTGGAATTCCTTTTTAATTTAAAAATCAGCCCCTGCGTCTGTATCTGTCGGGCGACTCGCCAACCCATTTACGAAACACCTGAATGAAATAGCTGGCGCTCGAAAAGCCGCTCTGCTCCGCTATTTCCGCTATTGACAGATATTCGGACTGCAACAAATTTTTGGCGTTACTTAATCTTATATCGCGCAAATATGAGACCGGACTCTTGTTATACGCTAAAGAAAACGCCCCTCTAAGATAAGACGTACTCACTCCAAGATACTCAGCAAGCGAGGATATCGAAAGAAGAGAGTCCGAAAAATTTTGAACCATATATTCCTTGGCAAGACGTATTTTTTTGGGAATATACACACCATCCTTGTCATCAACGAGCGACTCAAGCCGCGCGAGAAGCTCGTAAAATATGGACATACAAGAAAAATCGATACGGTTGTCCACACCGATTTTCTTTATCAGCTTTTCAAAAAGAAGCGGTATTCCGTCGTCGTTAATTTCGAGAAGCTGCGGATTGCGAGAATCGATATCGCGGTTAAGCTTAAAATGAATTACAGCCATACTCGTATCCTCGATAATCTCGGTTTCATAGCCGATACCCATTGGTACGAAGGTGATACTGTTTGCCCCGGAAACGAACTCACGATTTTCGCTTTTTATCAGGATTTTTCCGCTGTAACGATAGGATATACTGTAAAAATCGCGCCCTTCGACGCTCACCCTCTTACTTTTTGCCGAATTTACACGAAAGCCGCCAAGCTCGGTTATGGCGGCTCTTTCCTCGCCTTTCACTATATCACCCCCTATGTAGTATAGCACCAAATCTCGCGCAAGTCAAGTTGCGTTTTTCTAAATCGATATCGAATGTTGTGATTGAAATTAAAGCATTGCGATTGTATAATGTATAATGAAAGAAAACAACCGACAAGGAGTAAAATGATGGAAAAGCTCGACTTTAAAAATGCGGTTATTGCTGCCGCTGAAAAAATTGGTATTGATATGATAGGCTTCGCGCCAAAGGAAAGATTTGAGAGCGTTGATGCACAGCACAACCCATTCTCTATTTTCCCCGAGGCAAAAACGGTGATTATGCTCGGTAAGCGCATATGCAGAGGTTCTTTGCGCGGAGTTGAGGAAGGAACGAACTTCGGCGACTATAGGCTGTTCGGTCAGAATTGGCTCGAGGACGAATTTCTCTCGCTCGCCTGCTACGAGCTCGTAAGAATGATTGAGGATAATGGTTGGGAGGCGTGCCCTATATTCCCTAACCCCTCTGAGCTTGGACCGAACGGCGTTTCGGTAGCCGACGGCCGCCCCGAACCTAACGTATATCCCGATTTTAACTATGCTGCGGTTGCGGCGGGTCTTGGTGAAATAGGTCTTAACGGCATTTTTCTCTCGCCAAAGTTTGGCTCACGCCAAAGATTTCATATGATAATTACCGATGCACAAATCGAAGCAACGCCGCTTTGCGATAAAAGCGTATGTGACAAGTGCGGAAAATGTATCGATGCCTGTCCTCTTGATGCAATTAATGCCGACGATACGTACACCGTAGATATTTGCGGTAAAAAGATGGAGGTTGCACGCATAGATTACGATAAATGCCGCAGCTGCAAAAACGGTGCCTGCAAAAGCCGCTTCTCGCCGATAGCTAAACCCGATAGAGTCGCAGCACTTTGCAACCGTACCTGCCTTTGCCACTTGGAAGAATCGGGTGCTCTCGACAATACCTTCAACGAGGTATTCCGCAAGCGTGACGCTTGGTCAATCGGGTCGGCAAACACACCCACAGAACGCAACGTGGAAAGCCATAACGTTCTCGGCGGTCAGTTCAGCAAAGGAGCGTCAAAATGAAGCTTACCTCACAAATGATAAAGGAGCGCGCAAAAGAGCTCGGTATCGATTGTATTGCAATCGGTAATATCGAACGCTTCAAGGACGCGCCGAAGCTTATGTCCCCCATTACCTATTTTCCCGAGGCTAAGTCGGTTATCGCAATAGGAATGCGTATTCCGAGAGGAACGTACAGAGGCATTGAGGAAGGAACGCATTGGCATAACTATACCTTCTATTCATATAACAAGCTTAATTCTTATTTCCGCCCCCGTCTTTCCTACGAGCTTGCCTGCTTTATCGAGGATCACGGTTGGGAAGCCGTCCTACACTATCCCGCAGTACCCGAAGGAAACTCCGTGACGAGCGAGCCGGTTGCCGAGGGGAAGGTTCCCGCTGACGTGGTATGCAGCGTGCGAGTTATCGCTGCGGGCTGCGGACTTGGCGAAATTGGATTTTCAAAGGTATTTCTTACTAAGGAATTCGGTCCGAGAGTGCGCCTCGGTCTTATATTCACCGACTGTGAGCTTGAGCCTGACCCTATACTCAATACCGGTGATATCTGCCTTCATTGCGGCGCTTGCGCGAGGGAGTGCCCCGGTAACGCCGTACCGTCGGTTAAGGACGAGAGCAAGCGGCTCTACGTTAATTTCGGCGAGGAAAAAACTGTTTGGTACGGTGACGTCAGAATGGGACGCTGTACTCTGTCGCATCACGGTATGAACAACGAATGCTCGCCGTTTTTGAAAAAAGAATTTCCAAATATGGCATTCGACGTTAGAAACAGCGAGATGACCGAGGAGGAGGCGTATATTCTCTCCTACACCGTTGCAGGCGGAAAATGGGGCAGAAAGCCCGACACCAATAACGTAATTGATTATTACGACTACATACTCACGCACACCGGTTATTTTGCTATTTGCGGTGCCCGTGGCTGTATACGCGCGTGTATGAATATGTTGGAAAAGACCGATCGAATAGAAAACAAGTTCCACAATCCGTTTTACCGCAAAAAAAGCTGGCTCATTCCGAATAAGCCCGAGGTGGTTTCAAAGGGTGTTAACCCGTACAGAGAGGAATATCTTGACAAAAAATATCCGGGTATTCGCGAAAACGAATACGTTATGACAGATTCGAAAGAAAAATCCGACAAAGGCTAACAATCGCAATTCTTTGAAAACACATTTTTATTTCCGAGAAAAGAGGAATATTTTATGAAGCTGACGATAGTTTATCCCGCGCGCGCTCATACTGCGTACAAAATAGCAGCAGCTACCTTTTCCGAGCTTGCCATTTCTGTTTTCGGGATACAGACACAGCTTATCACCGACGAGGAATACTTAGACACAGGAGAGGATATCGCCGTTTTGATTGGCAGCGACTCTGATAACGAGATCGTTGCGGGTCTGTATCTGTCACAAAAAACCGATTCGTTCGGCATACGGTACGGAACCGACGATTATTGCATCAGAAGCCTTGCAGACAGCAAAAAACGCTATCTTATATTCGCGGGAGGTCGTCCTCGCTCAACCATTTATGCGGTATATCGCTATTTTGAGCTTTTCTGCGGTTGCAGATGGTTTTGGGATGGTGATAGAATAGCAGAAACCTCAAACGTCCCCTTTGATGAGATAAATATTACCGAGTCACCTCGTTTTGATTACAGGGGACTTCGCTATTTTGCCCACAGGAGCTTGCGTCGCTTCCAGGCAGAGCATTGGAATTTTGAGGATTGGAAAAGAGAAATTGACTGGATACTCAAAAAAAGGCTTAACCTATTTATGCTCCGCATAGGAATGGACGATCTTTGGCAAAAGGCTTTCCCCGAATTAGTATCATATCCTGAATACGATAAGCCGCTCGCGGAAGCGGGCGCGGGATATGACGACAGAAGTCTGTTCTGGCCGCTTGAATACCGTGCAGAGCTTCGAAAGAAAATTCTGCAATATGCGTTCGAGCGTGATTTGATGCATCCCGAGGACTCAGGAACGATGTCGCATTGGTATTCACGCACTCCTTATGATTTTCTAAACAAGGTGAAGCCTTCCCTTCTTCCGCAGGCGACCGAGTTTTATGCTGAGGATACCGGGCGTGTATTTGACGTACGATACCGTAAAAATTTCGATTATTATATGAAGCTTACGGATACTCACGTCAGGGAATACGGCAGACCCGAGATATTTCACACGATAGGACTTGGAGAGAGGCTTTATTCAAAGGATCCCGAGGAAAACCGTCGAATGAAGCTTTACGTCTACCGCAAAATCTGCACGCAGATAAAAGAACGCTATCCAAACGCGCCACTTCTTATAGCAAGCTGGGATTTATGGATGCGCTTCTCACCCGATGAGGTCAGAGCCTTGATAGACGAGCTTGACCCCTCGCAGTCTATAATTCTCGACTACACCTCGGATACCGTAAGAGAAAACAACTTTACAAAATGGAACGTCAAAAACAAATTTCCTTGGATATTCGGTATATTCAGCGGCTTTGAACCTAATTCCGAAATAAGAGGATATTACGAGCATACTAACGAAAGACTCAACCTTGCAAAAGCAGATCCCGCCTGCCGCGGACTCGTACTGTGGCCGGAGCTATCACACGGAGATCCGTTCGTTATTGAATATCTTGCAAAAAATGCGTGGGAGGATGAAACGCTCCCGATTTGTGAGCAGACCGACAGATATTGCAAAGACAGATACGAGGGTGGCATAGCAGAGAAAATGATGCGTCTGTGGCGTGAATTTATGCCGATAGCTTCAATAGAGGCCTGGAGTATGGATAACGCCGTGGTGATCGAAATGTTCGGCGATCTGTTCGTGGATATAATGAATAAGGTTAAGTTTTCGCGAGAAAAAGGCGAGGAATACGCGCAAAGAGTCGAGCTTATCGTAGGACACAAGAATGCAGCCGTAAATATTCTCAACACGCTTGCAAGCCTTCCCTGTGCTGACGAGTTAACAAGACGCGATTTTTACGATATAGCAAGAACGGTAATGGGACGCTTCTTAAACGGCGCTATCCTTCACGTTCAATCGCTCTATACGCACGGTGCCGATATCGCGACGCTTGAAGCTGCCGCAAAAAAAGCCGAGCAAATGCTTGAGTGCCTCACGAGCCTTCTGTCTACGCACGAGGATTATTCGCTGTTGGATACGCTTACCCATATGCAAAAGACGGCTAAAGTAAATCCTAAATTTGAAAAAACGCTCAAAAACAACGCGGAAAACTTCTATTGCAGAAGCTATATCTACGAAAATGCGGAATATTTGTATATTCCCGAAATGAAAAATCTGTTTGATGAAATACTTGAGTCGGTGAAGGAAAACCGAGAGCCGAATATTTCAAAGGTCGAAAAGCTCAACGATGAGGCTAAACGGATTTATTACGCGACACCTCTTTCAAAAATGCGACGCAGAACCGACAGCTTTGAAGAAACGGTTCTTTGCGCGGCAAAGATTATCGGAGAGTTATTCTAAACAATATTAAAATGCGGCGGGAGCCTTAATTGACTCCTACCGCATTATTTTATTAAAAATTAAACGACATTTGCGAAAGATTTGAGCCGGTAGACGGAATTGTGGTCTTTCGACACTTGAGAATATCCTTACCGAAATCCTCGATTCTATCCGTAACGTGATCTATCTTCGCTCCGCGCTTGGGAAGCTGCATAATCTGCGTTCCCGACGCAGTTCTCGTGGACTTTTCGGGCACGAGCGTGCTCTTGATTATCATTCCCTTTCCCGCGTCACTCTTTATGAATATATCAACCGGCTTGTCAGCCTCGTAAACCGCGCCGACAAGCTCAGACGCCGACGAGCAAGCACCCGTTATCTTCTTGCGGCGGGACTTGGAATCGTATGCAGACATAGCCACGCGCACGCCCTTACCGTTTTCAAAAACGTATATGACGTGATGCTGTGGGATAAGCTCGTGTATCATCTTACAGCCGACCACGAATTCGCCGTCGTCCATATTAAGCTTTGAGGGGATATACTCGCCCATCTGGCTTGACTTACAAAGCTCGAAGTCGCAAACTCTCGCTCTGTATATTTGTGCCTTGTTGGTAAAGAACAGAACGTCGCCCTTGTTGTCCGTATCCTCCTCGTATGTTATGAAGTCGCCCTCTTTTAGCTTATGCTCGTCACTCGCACGAGCCGCCTGAACGGACAGCTTCTTGAAATAACCGCCCTTGGTGCATACCAAGCGGCAATTATAGTTTTCAAAGAAAATGTCCTCCTCGGGTGCTTCCACGGTTTCAATACCGACGATTGCCGTCTTTCTCGGCTTTCCGTATTTCTTCTTGATTTCCTGAAGAGATGCTATGATTTTCGCCTTCAGCTTCAGCTCATCTCTGAGCACGTCCTTGATTTCCTTTATGTCAGCATCAAGCGTTTCTATCTCGCGAAGACGGTTAAGGAT
>JAZNFU010000371.1:0-3236 GCA_045576135.1 Eubacteriales bacterium | reverse complement strand
CGGCTATCCGCTTCTTGTACGTTATTGCCCGTACAGATCTTAAACATCTCAACGATAATGGCAAACAAGAGTTGAAGCCCGTCCATTTGTGCCGCTTCTCGCATTTGACGTTCAAAATCAAGCATAGGCTTACGCTTCATTTTCGGTGGGCGGTACTTAATCTGCTCCATATGATCGTGATTCCAACGAAAACGCTTGTAGAGGTTTTCCTTCGTATATTTCTCGTTCAAGCTGCTGAGGCGAACGGCACGCGACCACCTCGCCGAAATAACGGCGGGATGCTCGTAATCAAAATTGCGTGTAAAGGTGTAGCCAAGCGCTTTGAGAAATGCCATAAACTCAATATGGTTTATGCACTGTGATAAAGCTTCCTCCACGTCGCGCCGCAGCATTTCACGGTGGGTAACGTGTCCCGCCTTTTGCGCCCAATACGCCTTCTTATTGCTGTAAAACTTGTGGCTCTCTATAACCGATTTGCTTCGCTCGGCGCAGATAGCGTCGGAGATCTTTCTAAGCTCCAAGCGGTCGCCAATACTGTTGCGGAATTTCTTCCCGTCGGTAAAGGAAACGCTATTGATTACAAAATGGTTGTGGATATTATCGGTATTGAGATGGGTGGTGACGACCACTTGATATTTCGCGCCCCACATCTTCCGCGCGGTTTCAACGCCGATTTGATGCGCCTCCTCGGGAGTAACCTCTCCTTCGGCAAAGCTTTGGTATCCGTGATAGGCGATATTCTTACCGCGCTCACCGAAACGGCGCTTTACGGCAACCATTTCATGATAGGCATTGTGCTTGGAGCAGTTGATACCCGTGACAAATGCCGTGTGGTCGGTCTTGTTATCGTTCTCCACATAGCGAATTGCCGCATATAAGTCCTCGTCAAGATATTCCTTGGCGGTGGTCTTGTCGGGATTGTTCGCATAGTCGATCACTTCTTTCAACCGTCCTTTGACGGGCCAGAATCCTGTGGTTGCCATCTGCGCATATTCTCCTTTCTCGGCGCGATGAGAGTGTTGGATATATCCTTCAGCAAAGCAAGCGCCGCTGCGTTGACCTCTGCGGAGAACGGTGGCTCGACGAGCGCATCCAATTTTTCGCAGAAAGCAAAAAGAGCGCCGGGCGGAACCGATCTCGGTTCAAATCCCAACGCTCTTTGACGGATATATTCCGTTGTGCTTAGCCCGCATCTTTCGGCTATGGAGTTTATGCGCTCCTTCTCCTTTTTCGTTACGCGGGCAACGATTCTTATATCTTCTTTTTTCATAAAACCATCCTTTCATTCGGGGTATTAGGGGCATCCCCTAAAATCTCTGCCACAAAATCCTTGTGGCGGGGCGACGTTTGGCACACAAACGTCCTGCTTGTTACGGTGTAAGACACTCGTATCTCCATATCTTTCGAAGATAAGATCTGCCGTTCTTCGTTCTCTCGTATTCGTTTTATATCATAATTTTCTCCTAAAATTACATAATGCCAAAGTGATGCCGCCACTTGTTTTGAGATAACAAAAAGCGGCATCACAATAATGCCACTCACATAAACATCTCAAGAGAGTCCATAAGGGTGTTTTCGTCCTCGGATATTTCCTCGGTCGGTTCTTCCACCAGCGTTTTCACGACGGATATATCCTTTAGGCACTCTCTGATGGTTTCCCGTATCACTTTCTCTATATTGCCGTCCGTTTCAAAGTAAGTGTTTATCGCAGAGATGATCGCCTTGTTCTTCGAGTCAGGCGCGGATTGCAGATGCTCCCAAGCTCTGCGGTCGGCTTCATTATCTAAATTAAAGCGCAGGCTGAATCGCTTTGTCATACGCGCCCACCGCCACGGAGCAGTTGCATCTCAAGCATACGCTCGTATCCCTTTGCGGTTGCGCAAATATCGTCGTTGACGGTCACGCGGCTCTCATCGTAATCGGCAAAGTTACGGATAAGGCAACCGCCACCGCCTACAACATAGAGCTTCATCAGCTTGGGATCGTATTCGTGCTCGCGCAGACGGCGGAAGATACCCGCTGTGTACGCCTTGGAAGTCTTTACAACCGTTTCAAGATACGCGCCGTCAATATCCGCCGTGCCTTTCTTCAAGATTTCCGTAATGATAGCATCGTCAAGACTCGCGTGGTGAACCTTCATCATTTCCTCACGGATAAGAAGCGCGCATTGGTGAGTGCCGTATTTCTCGGTAAACATACGCTGCGCATCGGGCTTCTTATGAACGATGCGGAGCAGGTTCATCGTACCGTTACCAATATCGCAGAGCATCGTAACTCCCGTAAAGCTCGGAAGATTGTTGACGATGGCGGCGAACCCCTGCGGGTAAACCTCCGCACCAACGATATTGATGCGGTATTCCACCTCGCGGAAGGTAAATACAACCTCGTTGTTTTGAAGCAGATAGTTCTTAAAATCGCTTTTCTGCTCACTTACCCAAGTAAGAGGCAGACCTGCCGCAATATAGACGTCGGCTTCGGTGATGCGCTCTCGCCAAAGCTCTCGTGCAATCGCGGAAAGGGTGAGGACATAGTAATCCTCGTCGTTGAATTTGTCGGCTTTGAACTCCTTGTGCCCGACACCGACGGAATAATACGTTCCGTTCCATACAAGCAGGTCGGATACAAAGGTCGGTTCGGTATCGCTTTTCACAACGCCCGTGGGAAAGCAGCAGTCGGGCGTTTTGATATTGCCGTAGCCGTGGTCAATACCGATAAGATAGGTTTGATTCATTTTCTTCATACTTTCGTTTCTCCTTTTTACTGTTTGTGATTTTGTTTTTGGATTTCTTCGTGTAGTTCTTTGTCCGCAGGCAGTACCGCATTTTTGAAATAATTGCAATAGATGCCGTACACGGAAATGAGCTGTACACAGCGATGTGCCTCTCCGTCGTCAAGCAGAATACAGTTACCCTCTTGGTCACAGTTCGCGCATAACTCTGACACAAGACGGTTGACTCTCTCCGCTTGCTTTGGGGTGATTTTCAGCATAGCTTTTTCCTCCTTATTTCTCGAATTTGATAACGTAAGTTCCTCACACTTTTTTTGAATTTGTGGGGGCAGTTATCAAATAATTGCATATTGCATTTTCGGAGGACTTATGGTATAATGAATGTACTCTCTATCAAAGGAGAACCGTATGAGAAACAAAAAATATATCATCCCTGAAATATCGGCGCAAAGTATCATTGCTTCAGCGCGACGGACGGGGGACGGTTATAGCTTTTATTTTGACACCA
>JAZNFU010000370.1:0-3300 GCA_045576135.1 Eubacteriales bacterium | reverse complement strand
CGAACGCCGCGCACAAAAGCGGAATACCGCTAATGCCGAACATTTGCTCGTCGGTGATGAACGGGATATTGAACAGCAACGTCTGCAAATAAAACAGAAGCGCAAAGGTGGCGTTTGAGTAAACGAGCTTCAATATAAGCCACAGCGCGCGCGGAAGCCTTTCAATATACGCCTTGAGTATCGGGTAAAAGCCGAACACGAGAAAATACTCGAGCCACACGACGCTCCCCGGAAAAATCAAAAGCGTGATGAGCGAGGTGCACAGCCACAAAAGCTGAACGTACGGCGTGCCGACCTCAATATAAACGAGCGCTACGATAAGCGACGAGAGCGCCGCAACGGTCAAATCGAGCGTCGGAAAGAGGGCGCCCGCACTCATAAAAACGACGCCGAGTGCCGTCAGCACCGCGCTGAGCGTCAGCTTTTTCGACCTTCTCATAGGCAAGGAATCAAATCGCCGCCAAGGCACTCGCAAAGGCAGTCCATACACAAAAGATTCATACAGCAATCGAAGGTGTCGTCACCCCTCTGCCGTCTTTGCGCCGTATCGCCGCCGTAGTAGGTGTTTCCGTAGCCGCGGGCGTTGGTGTTGAACATTTCCTTCGCGCGCTGATACTCGATATTACCCGGCTCCATATTGCAAGCAATTTCAAGCTCGCGCATAGCGTCGTTTACCCTGCCCCGACGCATAAGAAGCACCGAGGTAAGATAGTGCCACTCGGCAACGCGCTCGCCCTCGGGTATTCCCTCAAGCCTATGCTCCGCCTCGCCGAAGCGCTTGGAATTTATCAAATTTCGTATTTCGGCGTAAATCGCGGAGCTTTGCCCCGCGCCGCTGTAGCTGTCGTAATAGGTGCCCCCGCCGCGATAGGTCGAGCCGCCGCGCCGCATACGCTGTATTTCGTCATACGCCGTATTTATTTCCTGCATTTTTTCGGTTGCAAGCTCTTTTAGGGGGTTATCGTCGCCGTAATTATCCGGGTGATACTTACGCGCAAGAGTACGGTAAGCCTCCTTTATTTCGTCGTCCGTGGCGTTCTTGTCAACGCCGAGTACAGTATACGGGTCCTTCAATTCTTCAATCTCTCCTTTTCCTCGCACGCACGCCCACCGCCGTCAAGAAATTCAATTCTTTTGGGGAGTCCGAGGTATATTATATTCTTCACTATATTCTCTATCGCAACGCGGTTGCCAAAGGGCATAAGATTAAACGCGCCCTCGATTTTTCGACATTCAAGCAGAAGCGCACACTTGATGGTTTGTCTGTTTTCATACGAAAGTGTGGGCGTTTTGTAAACCAAAGTGTACGGATTGTAGCTTCCGCTCTTGAAATCGCGCTCATAGTCCTCTGCCGCATCGGCGGCGTATATGAATTTACCAAGATGAAAACCGAAGCTGTAATATACCGTTCTGTCATTACCCGAAAGTCCGTTTGCGAACACCTCGCCAAGCAGCTCGCCGAAGATTTCGGCAGGCGCGTCGACGCTCGGCTCGCCCGCCCTCTCAAGTGCGGAAATTCCGTCAAGCTTTTCCTTCATAAGTGCCGAAAGCGGCGCAAGTCCCGCACGGCGACGTGCTCGCGCGGTTATAGGCTTTGCCACACGCTTTGCCGCACGCTCGGCAAAGCCGCCGTCCGAGATATCGTCGCATACCTTATAATAGGTAAAGAGAGCGAAGGCGCGGGCGGTGTACTCTATCGCCTCGTTTTCGGCGAGCCTTCCGCGCGGCTTTATCGGGTGGGCAATACGGCGCCCGCGCACCGCACGAATATCGCGCTTATCGACGAAATTCATTCGCACAAGAGCCAAGAGCACGCTGTCGTAGCTGAGCGAAATATTCGAAAGCGTACCGGTATATTTTTTCATAGCACGGCAGATGCCGCAATAGGTCGCGCGGTAAAGCTCGTGCTCACGCACCAAAAGCTCGGACACGACGGGCTTTACGTAACCGAACATACGGCACCTCCCATTTTTTTGACTGCGGCAAGCGAAAATCCTCCGCACCGCATCTTTTTTACCGCATACCGCAAAAATCCTATAATTTCGGGACTTCGCGGCATACTTTTTTGCGAGCCGCCCGAATTTATTTTTGCGACATACCCTTTCTCGTAAGCGAGATTCTGTGACGCGCGATATCGACGTCCTTAACTCTTACCTCGATAACGTCGCCGACGGCAAAGAGGTCGGAGGGATTTTTAACGAATCTGTCGCTCATCTCGGAAATATGAAGAAGTCCGTCGTGGTGAACGCCGATATCGACGAAACAGCCGAATGCGGTTACGTTTCTTACCGTACCCTTAAGCTGCATATCGGGCTTCAAGTCCTCCATCTCAAGAACGTCGCTTGAAAGAATGGGGGCGGGAGCGTCGTCACGGATATCTCTGCCCGGCTTTTCAAGTTCGTTTATGATATCGAGAAGCGTAGGCTCACCGCAGCCAAGCTCGCGTGCAAGCTTTGCAATTCCGTACTTCTCCGCCTTGAAGCGAAGAAGGGGGAGATTATTCGAGGCAACGTCCGAGAGTGTGTAATCAAATCTTCTGAGAAGGTCCTCGGCAACCGTGTAGGATTCGGGGTGAACGCCGGTGCTGTCAAGCACGGACGCGCCGCCGGGAATACGCAGGAAGCCCGCGCACTGAACGAACGCCTTTTCGCCTATCTTGGGCACCTTGAGTATCTGCGCGCGCGTTTTGAATTCGCCGTTTTCCTCTCTGTATTTTACGATATTTTTAGCCGCGGTCGCGTTAATTCCCGAAACGTAGGAAAGAAGCGCGTAGGACGCGGTATTTACGTCAACGCCGACGGCGTTAACACAGTCCTCTACGACACCGCCGAGAGCCTCGTTGAGTCTTGCGGGCTTCATATCGTGCTGATACTGTCCGACGCCTATCGCCTTCGGCTCGATTTTAACGAGCTCGGCAAGCGGGTCCTGCAAGCGACGCGCAATGGAGATAGCACTTCTTTGCATAACGTCGTAATCGGGGAATTCCTCCGTAGCCATCTTGGACGCGGAGTATACCGAAGCGCCCGCCTCGGAAACTATCGTGTATTTTACGGTTTTGGGGCAGGCGGGGTCCTTAAGCACCTTATCCGCGATAAAGCGCTCGGATTCACGCGATGCCGTTCCGTTTCCTATCGAGATAACGTCAACGCCGCAGCGTCTTACAAGGCCTAAAACTATCGCCTTGGACTTTTCAAGGTCAGCCTCATTCGGCTCGCCCTTTCTTCTGAAGGGATAGATAACCGCAGTATCAAGCACCTTACCCGTTTTATCAACCACCGCAAGCTTACAGCCGTGGCCGTA